>NZ_JADEWU010000058.1:0-36157 GCF_015207485.1 Planktothrix mougeotii LEGE 06226 | reverse complement strand
CTTTTAGACATGGCAATCTTCCGGTAAAATCTTGAAGGTTTCTCTAACGTTGGTCAATGGGTTCAACTCGCGCACGAATTGCAATTGACGCTATGGGCGGAGATCATGCTCCGGCCGAAATTGTTGCAGGGGCAATCATGGCCCAGGAAAAATGGGACGTGGACGTCTTTTTGGTTGGTGATCCCGATCAAATTGAATCTGCTCTCAAACACCACTCTAGCAATTTGCCCCTGCCCGAAATTATTCCTGCTGAGGGAACGATCGAAATGCACGAAGAACCCTTGGGAGCATTGAAACGCAAACCCAAGGCTTCGATTAACGTGGCAATGAATTTAGTTAAGCAAAAAAAAGCGGATGCCGTCGTCTCGGCGGGTCATTCTGGTGCAGCAATGGCTTCGGCTTTGTTGCGTTTAGGACGTCTCCCCGGTATTGATCGCCCTGCTATCGGCGCTGTTTTGCCCACCATGAAGCCTGACTCTCCGGTTTTGGTGTTGGATGTGGGTGCGAATGTTGATTGTCGCCCCAAATTTTTAGAACAGTTTGCCGTGATGGGAACGATTTACAGTCGTTATGTTCTGGGAACGTCCCAACCCCAAGTGGGGTTACTCAATATTGGTGAAGAAGCCTGTAAAGGCAATGATCTGGCTATTCGCACCTATCAACTCCTAGAAAATCATCCTGAGATTGCCTTTGGTGGAAATGCTGAAGGGCGGGATGTCCTATCGGGAAAATTTGATGTGATTGTCTGCGATGGCTTTGTCGGGAATGTACTGTTGAAATTTGCTGAAGGGGTGGGAGAAGCAGTTTTACAAATGCTGAAGGAGGAATTAACCTCTGGATTACAGGCTAAATTGGGAACAAGTTTGCTCAAACCCAGTTTAATGCGGTTTAAACAACGGGTGGATCATGTTGAACATGGCGGTGCTTTACTCTTAGGGGTGGCGGGGGTCTGCATTATTAGTCATGGTTCCTCGAAAGGGCCAACGATTGCTAATGCGGTTCGTTTGGCAAAAGATGCGATCGATAACCAAGTGCTAGAACGCATTCAATCCCAATATCAACACCACCTTCAACCCGATGAAAAAGCCATCAGTGGTTAATTCCCACTGGGAAACTAAAGTAAAAAGTAAAACAGCAAAATCTTCTTGTTTTTAACGTTTACCTTTTACCTTTTTCCTCATCACTGCTCGCCATCTTCAAGCTCTTGATACAGAACAGAGGTTCAGTCAATAACCCACCACTAATCGGAGTACCGATGTAGTGGGGGCTTGTAAAAGTCCTAGTTGACCAGACTGAGTACCAATCATGTACTACGTTAGTGGCAAGTGTTTAAGTTCTTACCTACAGATGCGTAGCTAGTCTGTAGCTCTAAAACTCAAAAGTTAAACAAGTTTAGAGGGTTAAGCCAGTGCTTTTGAGAAAGTACCGACCACTAACATTGTCGAAGCTAACTTTACCCTAGAAATAGGAGAGACAGAAATGTCAAACTATATACTGGTTATTGATGCCAACAAACAACCTTTAAGTCCTTGTCATCCCTCAGTAGCAAGAAGACTTCTAAACCAAAAGAGGGCAACAGTTTTTAGAAGATATCCATTTACGATTATCTTAAATAAAACAGTAGAAAATCCTCAGATTGAATCCATAAAACTGAAGTTAGATCCCGGCTCTAAAACGACAGGAATTGCTTTGGTTCAAGGTAATAAAGTGGTTTGGGGTGCAGAATTAACTCATCGAGGTCAAAGGATTAAAATGTCTTTGGACTCCCGTGGTTCATTACGTCGCTCCCGAAGAAATCGCCATACTCGATATCGTCAAGCTCGATTTCTCAATCGTACCCGACATCAAGGATGGTTAGCTCCCAGTCTTCAACATCGAGTTGAAACGACTTTGACTTGGGTAAGAAAACTCATCAAATTCGCCCCTATTGATTCGATTTCTCAAGAGTTAGTTCGGTTTGATTTACAACAACTTGAAAATCCTGAAATTTCTGGGATTGAGTACCAAAAAGGAGAATTACAGGGTTACGAAGTCCGACAATATTTATTAGAGAAATGGAACAGAAAATGTGCTTATTGTGGAATAGAAAACGTTCCCCTTCAGGTAGAACATATTCAACCTAAATCTAAAGGAGGAAGTGATCGAATTAGTAATTTATGTTTAGCCTGTGAACCCTGCAATCTCAAGAAAGGTACTCAAAGCATTGAGCTATTTCTCGCCAGAAAGCCCGATATTTTGAAAAAGGTTTTAACACAAGCTAAAAAACCACTTAAAGATGCAACAGCCGTTAATTCAACCCGATGGGCTTTATTTAATAGGTTGAAAGAAACGGGTTTACCTGTTTCAACGGGTTCAGGTGGTTTAACTCAGTTCAATCGAATTCGGTTGAATTTACCTAAAACCCATTGGTTAGATGCCACTTGTGTTGGACAGGTTGAATTCTTAAAAATCCTAACCCGTCAACCGTTATTAATTCAGGCGACAGGACATGGTTCCAGACAAATGTGCCGAACAGACAAATTCGGTTTTCCTTCCCGTTATGTTCCCCGTTTTAAATTTGTTAAAAAGTTTCAAACGGGCAATATTGTTAAAGCTGTTGTTGTCAAAGGCAAGAAAATGGGAACTTATATTGGACGGATCGCAGTTCGTTCGATCGGCAGTTTCAATATCACCACAAAACAGGGAATTGTTCAAGGAATTAGTCACAAATATTGCACGATAATTCACAGAAAAGATGGTTACTTGTATGCGACATAAACCCCACCCTCCTTTTCCTCTCGCCACTGACCTGATGCCAGTTTCAGTGGGAGTATCCCAGGAGGAAGAGTGATGACAATAACAGGCATTGCAATTACGGGCTGCGGATCTGCTACTCCCTCGGTTTTACTCGATAATCACGGACTGTCTCAACGGGTCGAAACGTCCGATGAATGGATTGCTTCTCGCACGGGAATTCAGCATCGGCGATTAGCTGATCCCAATACTGGGTTAAGTACATTAGCAACATCGGCGGCTCAAGAGGCGATCGCAATGGCAAACCTTGACCCAGCTACCATTGATTTAATTATCTTAGCGACATCAACGGCTGATGATTTGTTTGGGAGTGCTAGTTTAATTCAAGCTCAATTGGGTGCAACTAAAGCAGTCGCCTTTGATATGACCGCCGCTTGTTCGGGGTTTGTGTTTGGGTTAGTGACCGCCGCCCAATTTATTCGCACAGGGGGCTATCAAACTGTTCTTGTCATTGGTGCTGATGTTCTATCCCGTTGGGTTGATTGGTCAGATCGCAGAACCTGTATTTTATTCGGTGATGGGGCGGGAGCCGTGATTTTACAGGCTGATGAAAATGATCATTTATTGGGATTTGAAATTAGAAGTGATGGCCGACAAAATCAATCTTTAAATTTATCCTATCAACCCCAACCCCAAGAAATATTACCCGGAATTACGATTGGTCAAGGAACCTATCATCCCATTACGATGAATGGTCAAGAAATCTATCGATTTGCGGTGAAAAAAGTTCCAGAAGTTATCGAAAAAGCATTATTTAGAGCGAATTTAACCGTTGATCAAATCGATTGGTTAATTCTACACCAAGCGAATCAACGCATCTTAGATGCTGTCGCAGAACGGTTAAAGATTCCCTCGGAAAAAGTCATTAGTAATTTAGCAAAATATGGTAATACTTCGGCGGCTTCTATTCCTTTAGCGTTAGATGAAGCTGTTCGAGAGGGAAAAATTAAACTTGGCGATCGCATTGTTACATCTGGTTTTGGAGCCGGATTAACCTGGGGGGCTGCCGTGTTTGAATGGGGAAGATAATCAGTTATCAGTTATCAGTTATCAGTTATCAGTTATCAGTTATTAGTTATTAGTTATCAGTTATTAGTTATCAGTTATTAGTGAATTGTTAACGGTTAATTATTAGAAAATAACAATGGCAAAAACAGCATGGATTTTTCCGGGTCAGGGTTCGCAAAAAATTGGCATGGGAGCAGATTTATTTGAACAATCTGAACTTAAAGCACAATTAGAATTAGCAGAAAATATTCTGGGGTGGTCTGTTCCTGAAATTTGTAACCATCCAGAAGATAAAATTTCTAAAACTTTGTACACTCAACCCTGCTTATATGTCGTTGAAACTTTACTGGTGGATCGCTTAAAACTAGAAGGTCAATCTCCTGATTATGTGGCGGGTCATAGTTTAGGAGAATATGTGGCTTTATATGCGGCTGGAGTCTTTGATTTTGAAACGGGTTTAACGTTAGTTAAACGTCGGGCTGAATTAATGGATAGTGCCGATGGGGGACAAATGGCGGCGTTAATTGGGTTTAAGTTTGAACAATTACAAGAACAAATTCAACAAACAGACAATGTTGTTCTAGCTAATGATAATAGTGCGGCACAAGTTGTGATTTCAGGAACCCCAGAAGCCGTTGATCAAGTGTTAGCAAATATTAAAGTAAAACGAGCCGTTAAATTAAATGTTTCCGGTGCATTTCATTCTCCTTTAATGGCGGAAGCAGCCACAGAATTTCAACAAATTTTAGATGAAATTCCCTTTAACAATGCACAAGTTCCCGTCTTATCCAATGTTGACCCGACCCCCACAACGGATGCAACCCTGTTAAAACAACGCCTAACTCAACAAATGACGGGTTCTGTCCGATGGCGAGAAATTTGTTTACAATTATCAGCATTAGAGGTTCAACAAGTCGTAGAAATTGGCCCCGGAAATGTTCTCACGGGTTTAATGAAGCGGACTTGTCCTGAAATTATGTTGCAAAATATAAGTTAATGGTTGACTGTTTACTATGTCCAGACGTGCCAAAAGCCTTACGGCATGGCGACCCCATGGCAGGTCTCTACTGACTGACTGAAACCTAACCTTAACATACTGTTAGCGGGCGGGGACGCCCGCTCCACGCTCCATACATCTGACACCTAAATTATGACTGTTTCTTCCTTAACACCATCCAGAGTTGCTGAAAACACCCTGCATTTTCTTCGACCAACTTCCCCTAGACCCGATTTACCATTATTTTTGTTTTTACCGGGAATGGATGGGACAGGGAAACTATTTACTGTTCAAATTCCCCGGTTGATGGATGCGTTTGAAATTCGGTGTTTAACCATTCCTAAAACGGATCAATCTGACTGGGAAACTTTAGCTTCAAAAACCATTGATTTAATTGATGCGGAACGTAAAGCTAATCCTAAACGTGAGATTTATTTATGTGGAGAATCCTTTGGGGGTTGTTTAGCATTATTAGTCGCTATTGTAGCTCCCCAATGGTTTAGTCGTTTAATTTTAGTTAATCCCGCTTCATCCTTTAAACAACGACCTTGGTTAAGATGGGGTTCCTATTTAACTCAATGGCTTCCTGATTGGTTTTATCCGAGTTCGGTGATGGGTTTACTGCCCTTTTTAGCTTCTTTAGGACGCATTGAAACATCGGAACGTCAAGCCTTATTAACAGCTATGAATTCATTACCTCAACAAATTTCAGCTTGGCGATTAGAATTATTGCAAGCCTTTAAACCGAATGAAGCCCATCTTCGAGAAATTGATATTCCTGTTTTAGTCATTGCGAGTGGTGCTGATCGATTATTACCTTCTGTTTTAGAAGCCCAATATTTAACTAAAACGTTACCTAATTCTCAAATGGTGGTTTTACCCGATAGCGGTCATGCTTGTTTATTAGAAAATGATGTTGATTTATATGCGATTATTCAGGCTTATTCTGTATCTGAAGAAAGCGATCGCCTAGTTCAATATCAGAGGTAATGAAAATCACGAATTTAAGAGGATTTCACGAATTTTAATCTCTGTTAAACTGATAACTGATAACTGATAACTGATAACTGATAACTGATAACTGATAACTGATAACTGATTTAAGGTCTAACATAACTCAATCTAGCTAATAAAGAAGGCGGTTTCAAATGGACAACAGCCCGATTTAAAGATAAAATCCGAATTTGATTATTATGCAGAACATTCACCTGATACACTTTTTTATTCGTAATATCAAATCCGGTTAACCAGCCACTTCTGGCATGGTAAACCCCCGTATCAATTCCTAACCACCCCTGACCTTGAACTAATTGTCCCGGTTCAATGCCATCAAAAGTAAACGTAATGGTATGACCGATAATAATTAATTTATTGGCAAAATAGGGTTTAGGGATATTGTGAAATTCTCGCCGTATCCAACAAAATTCCGCTTCATCTTGTTCTTTGATGGACATTTGGGGATGAACACCCGCATGAACCAACCAAACATCCCCTAAATCGAAATATAAAGGTAAAGACGCCATCCAGTGAATATGATCTCTGGGAATAATCCCTAAATCTTGATAACTGGTAATGGTCGTCATACCGCCACTGTACAACCATGCTTGCCAAGCTTGAGGATTTTTCCCCTCCTCCGGGAGAGCATTTAACATCAATTGTTCATGGTTGCCCCTTAAACAATGATACGGGCTATTTTTAACGAATTCAACTACCTGGGCACTTTTGGGGCCACGATCAATTAAATCCCCCAAAAAATACACTTGATCATTTGCACCCGGAGCAATACGCCCCAAAAGGGTCATTAGCCCGTCATAATGCCCATGTACGTCACCTATAACAATGCGTCGAGTCAGCATTTTGATTCACTTGCACACGTTAGAGGGTGTTCGTAGGAACAGGACTCATCGGCTTAAGGCGCGAATAAAATTCTGAAGTCCAGACAAAACACCTTTTTTGGGCCGTTGGACAGGTTGTGCCACTGACTCATCACTTTCTTGAGTCACCTGTGCCAGAATTAAATCCAGTTCATCGCCGACGGGTTTTGTCGGCTGCTCAGTGATCAACTGGTACTGCCCATCAATTTCTAACCAAACTTCCCACATTGAAGGATAACAACGTCTGAGCGCAGCACCTTCTAAGGCTTTGAGGTAATAGCAAGACTCAATAGTCTTGATAAACCGTTCGCGTAACTGACGAGCAGCATATCCTATTCCTATAATAGCAATATCTTCAAGCTTTGGATTCAGTAAAATTACGGGGCGATTTCCGGCTAATTGGGACAATTTTTCCACCTGTGCCACTTCCACCGCAGACGGAGATACGACTAAAAACTGCTGATCTTCGGGTTCTAAGCGGGTTTCAACCGGAGAACGGGATGTTCCTAAATCTGTCACCCGAAAAGAGGTTTTTCCCCAGTCCCGACGAGCTAAGGCGGCGGCACCGGTATCGGGGAACAATACTACTAATTGATGATTCGGTTCTTCTATAGCTGGAATAAATTCTTGAGCGATAGATTGAGCTTGTAGTTCAATTTCTGGAAACACTAATTCAACTTGAATTAATTTACAACCATCAGCTAATGCCGCTTTTGTTGCTTGTTTAGCTTGTTCAATTGCTTCTTCTAAACTGTTAGGTAATTCCGACATAATTTTAAATGAATTAATGATTAACTAGGGTTTAAAACATGGGTTTGATCCCCCTAAATCTCCCTTTTTAAGGGGGACTTGGAACTTCCAGTTCTCCCCTGTAGAGACGTTGCATACAACGTCTCTACAGGGAGGTTAGGGGAGATCTTCAGGCTATGTAGAAGTCTCCTAACATCCGACTAATGTGACACAGGGAATTAAACGGTTGAGGACTTGTTTGAGAACCATTGCTGTCCAATCAATATCTGCTTCGGTGGTATCCCGTCCCAAGGTAAACCGAATTCCCCCTAAAGCCACAGTTTCGTCATATCCCATCGCTAATAAAATCGGACTGGGACTGAGTTTACCACTGCTACAAGCCGAACCTGCACTAATGCCAATTCCGGCTAAATTCAGTTGACGAACCAGGGTTTTTCCGGTTAGGGTTGCAGGATTAATATGTTTTGGGGGAATAACAGAGAAACTGACATGATGGGGTAAACGATTTAAGCGATCGCCTGTGGGTAATAAATAGGGCACATCAGCCAATAAGTCAAATAAGCGATCGCGTAATCCCATTAACCAAGGGGTTTCCGTGGCCATTTCCTGGGCGGCTAATTCGCAGGCTAACCCAAATCCCGCAATAGTGGGAACCCCCTGCGTCCCTGAACGCAATTGAAATTCCTGTCCGCCTCCACCTAACAACGGCGTTAACGTCACTGTATCCCGAACATATAAAGCCCCGGCTCCTTGGGGGCCATACAATTTATGACTGGATAGGGATAATAAATCAACGGGTAACTGCTGTACATCCAGGGGTAAACGTCCGGCTACCTGTACCGCGTCGGTATGGAACAGAACCCCGTGAGCACGAGCAATTTTGCCTAACGTTTCGATGGGTTGTAATGTCCCGATTTCACTTTGACCATAAATAATCGACACTAACACCGTATTCGGTTGAATGGCGGCTTGTAAGTCCAACGGGTGAATGCGTCCGCGACAGTCTACGGGTAATCGGGTCACTTCCCATCCCCAGTGTTCCAGCAATCGCACAGGTTCCGCAATAGCTGAATGTTCCACCGCAGAAATAATCAAATGTTGGGGTTGAGCATATTGACGGGCTACCCCCATAATGGCTAGATTGTCCGCTTCTGTTCCCCCGGAAGTAAAAATAATTGATTCCGGTGGAGCATTAATCAGATGAGCCACTTGTATTCGAGATCGTTCTAAAACCGTTGCGGCTCTTTGACCCCACTCATGAAGACTAGAAGGATTTCCCCACTGTTGAGCCATCACCCTTTGCATTAGGGTAATTACTTCAGCATGGGGAGGAGTGGTTGCACTATAGTCGAGATAAATTTGCATGGATGTTTCTCAATCAAAAGTTAAGTTTTGTTATCAAGGAAAACAATGAACGGGTTAGGATTTTAGCGATTTAATCTCCTGGTTTACAAACGTTGTAATCTTCATGGGAAAGAACTTTCTGGGGAACGAGGAAAGTACCACTATCTTGACAAAGCATTCGATAATTCCGCGTTACGGGAATACTGATAATAAACCGATTATGGCGAAGTCGCTTCCCCCCAAAGTCTCGATAACTTTTCTGGTCATTTAAGCCAGCAATAATGGCCCTGGCTTTAATCACGACATAATCCGGTAAGCCTCTCAGGTCAATAATATCCTGAGCAAAGGAGGCTTCCCATTCTAGTTTTTTGGTTCGTTTGTCCTCCATAGCCTGACTGTGGGAATCTTGTGTCACTTCTTGTTGATTACAACGATGACAAAGTTTCCCATATCCTTTATGGCCACAGGGAAATGTCCTCTTTCGTTTTGGCATAATACAGCAGTGAGGGTTATTACCCGCGCTGATAAGCCCTGAGCGAGTGCTTACAGCGCTGACAGACCGTTAAAAAGTGAAACATCCTTTTAACTCGGTAGCTTGGCAGAAATTAAGTTAATCTCCCCCCTATTAATAGATTACCTGAATCAGGAGGCAGGAGTAAGTCAACCGTTACTCGTTAGCAACTCCTGGTTCCCTCACCCCTCCAGGGAACTGTGTTCCATCCCTTGTTTGTCGCTCCTGTTGCTGCCAAACTGTTAATAGAATTAATTTAATTGTTGATGAGCGGTGAATAAATTCAGTCAAATTTCGCTGCGGTTAGGGTTAACGCTGTTATGGGCTGGGGGTCTGGGTGCTTGTGTGAAAACCTCTTCCCAGCCTGTATTAAAACCTCGTTTAGATTCTTTAGAACAAGATGCTTTAATTCAGGTTTATTTTAATCATTCTGAAGCTTCTATTTATTCAGAACCCTATCGTCAATCTTTACGGTTTGGCGATAATTTAGAACAAGTTATTATTGATACTATTCATCAAGGGACATCAACGATTGATATCGCGGTTCAAGAATTTCGTTTACCGAATATTGCTCAAGCGTTAGTAGAGCGTCATCAAGCTGGGGTGAAGATCCGAGTTATTGTAGAAAATACTTATCGCCGTCCTTGGAGTCAATTGACAGCCGCAGATATTCAGCAGTTAGCTGAACGGGAGCAGGAACGCTATCAGGAGTTTAGATTACTAGCAGATATTAATCAGGATGGAAAAGTTAGCTCGGAGGAAAGTCAGCAACGAGATGCTTTAATGTTATTAGAAAATGCCGGAATTCCGATTGTTGATGATAGGGAAGATGGCTCTAAAGGGTCAGGGTTAATGCACCATAAATTTATGGTTGTTGATGGAAAAAATGTCATTATTACGTCTGCTAATTGGACAACCAGTGATGTTCATGGAGATTTTAAAACCTTAGAAAGTAAAGGAAATACCAATAATTTATTAAAAATTGAAAGTTCCCAATTAGCCAGATTAGTAACTCAAGAGTTTAATTTGATGTGGGGGGATGGAGTTGGGAAAAAAAAGGATAGTTTATTTGGAATTAATAAACCTTTTCGAGGTCATCAAACAATTTTAGTCGGGAATACTCCTATAACCGTTCAATTTTCTCCCACTTCTCAAAAACAACCTTGGCAAAACAGTACCAATGGTTTAATTCAACAACAATTACAGAAAACTCAACAATCCTTTGATTTTGCTTTGTTTGTATTCTCAGAACAAAAACTTGTCAATACCTTAGAAAATAAACATCAAAATCAGGTCTTAATTCAAGGCTTAATTGATCCGAGTTTTGCCTATCGTTCCTATAGTGAAGGGTTGGATATGATGGGAATTTCCTTAGTTAATCAATGTCGTTATGAAGCGGAAAATAAGCCTTGGAAACAACCCATTTCAACGGTAGGAAGTCCGAATTTACCTCCGAGCGATCGCTTACATCATAAATTTGGAATTATTGATCATAAAATTGTGATTACAGGTTCCCATAATTGGACAGAAGCCGCCAATACTCAAAATGATGAAACTTTGATAATTATTAATAATACAACAGTTGCTACTCATTTTAAGCGAGAATTTGAACGATTATATCAAAATTCAGCTTTAGGAATTCCCACTTGGCTATTAACAAAAGTCGAAAAAGATTTAAAAGCCTGTGGGGGTTCTATTGCTATAAAATCTAATTCTTCTCAATCTGTAAAGACTTTAAATTCAGGGTCTTCAGGAGTTAAAATTAATCTCAATACAGCAACCCAAGCGGAATTAGAAACCTTACCCGGAGTCGGTGCTAAATTAGCTCAAAATATTATAGCGGCTCGACAGAAAAAACCCTTTACTTCCCTCGAAGATTTAGATCAGGTGTCCGGTGTTGGGCCAAAATTATTAGAAAAAATTCGCGATCGCATTACTTGGTAAACTAACTTAGAAACTAGGTTGATCAATGACCCAGGTGAAAAACCTAGTTTCTTCTATCTTTTAAATCAATTCTTAACACCGTTGTTTGGGAAAGGGAATTCCCAACGTGCTGTGGAAATCTTGTTGAGTTTTGGCGCTGAGACGACGGGAAACTTGTTTAACAATATTTTTTAATAAGGTATCCCCAGTTTTTTGAATTAACGATTGAGATTTGGAACGAATAAACTTAGGAAATTGTACGCCGACGGCTAAATCTAAACGCCATTTTGCTCCGGTAATTTGGGGGGGACATTCACTTAATTTAATACCGCGTTCAGCGCAAAATTCTGCTGGGGGTAACTCCACTAATGTCATGGTGGATTGAAAATCGACCTCATAACCGGGAGGTGTATAATTAGGTATGGGAACTGTCCGAATCCGATAAACCCCCTCAGCATCTGGTGGGACTAATTCTAACCCAATTCGCGCTTCCACCAGATAGCCAAACGCTCCAAATCGTCCGATTAATAAATCATAAGCATTATTTCCCAACGGCTCTGTTTTCATCGGTAACGCACACCGACAAAACCAGCCACTATGCTGACCTAAATATTCCGCCACCGTATCCATATCGGCGAACATTTCCATGCAGTCTTCAAACTGGCTATGAAACCACATTAACTCCTGAGAATCCAGTGCTGTCTGGGTTTCGTCTTCAGGGTTTGGGAGAGCAGTAGAATCATCAATCAAATTATATGATGCTCTTGATGGTTGAAGTTCAGCCATATTATACTGCATGATCTATTCTCCTACGAGGGTTTCTTCCTATTTCCAGGATGCCTTGTGTCATCTCAAACCGCTACAGTAAATATACGGGTGTGAGCCGTTCCTGTCAAAGTCTAGGTTGGAATTTTCGACAATACCCAAACTAAACCCTTGTATTTAGAAATGAATTATTCAGTTGGTTAACCTTTAACCCCTTAAACTCTCAATAGAATTACGCACCCTCAGTTTTTCTTCTTCCTAATGCAATCATCATCGAACCTAATACAACTAAAATTGCTCCTATAATTGCTAAATTTGTTAAATGTTCGGGTTTGATTAATAGGGGAAATAATAGGGCAACTAGATCAACAGCAATTAATGTTATAATTGGGGCTAAGGCTAAAACTGCACTCACCCTGGATGCTTCCCAATGTTCTAAAGATTCGGCAAAAGCACCGTAAGCGATTAATGTATTGAGTCCGCAAAAAAATAAAATGAATAGTTGAAAGGGGGTGAGAGTAAAAATCGCTGTTGGTGTCGCAACGGGTAAATATAAAATGGTGCAGCTTCCATAAATAAACCCCATAATATGAGTAGAGGGAAGTTGTTGTAATAATTGTTTTTGAGCTAAAGCATAAATTGCCCAACAAATAGATGCAACTCCCACAATAAAGCTTCCTAATAAATATCGTTCAGATGCGGTTACTAAAATTCGTAATTGTTCATGGAAAAATAAACTAAAACCTAATGTTAGAACTCCTAAACCTAACCCTTGTAATCCTGTATAACGTTCTTTAAAGAAAACAATCGCCCCTAACCCCATTAAAACAGGAGACAGTTGAATTAAAACTTCTGCATTTGTCGGGGAAGTTAACGCTAATCCTTGTAAAAATAGTACATAGTTAGCGGCTAAAAATATTGTGGCAATTGCTAATAATCCCCAAGGCATTGAACGCCACTTTTGGATATCAGGGAGTTGTTGACGAGTGGCTAAATATCCTCCTAACAGGATAAAAGCAATTAAAAATCGAAACCAAGTAACGGTATAAACATCTAAACTTTGTAAAATAATTGCTAACCCTAATGGTAAAATTCCCCATAAAAATGTTGTTAATAGCGCCAACCCTAATCCTAACCGCCACCGCCCTGATGTTGAATGAATTGACATTGTATAAATTTAAAATAAATCCTTACCATTATACTCTAAATCAGAAAATAATTGTTCTGTCTTTAGATATAAATTAACCCTTAATTATTGTAGTCAATTGTTCTCGGATATGGGGGAGTTAATAAAGTACCCTACTTGAGTAAGGTTAATAATTCTGCTTCAGATAACAGGGAAATTCCTAAATCTTGGGCTTTTTTGAGTTTAGATCCGGCTGCTTCTCCCACCACAACATAATCGGTTTTTTTACTCACAGAATCTGTTACTTTCCCTCCGGCATTTTGAATTAATTTTTTGGCTTCATCCCGTTTTAAAGTGGCTAATGTTCCTGTGATTACAAAGGTTTTACCTGCTAAAGATTGAGATTGATTAGTTATATCATAATCTATTATTTCAGAATTAGCAAGCTGTAATTCTGCTAGTTTTAATCGTTCAATTAAGTCTTGATTTGCGGGAAGATTAAACCATTGGTAAACAGAATAGGCAATTTCTGGCCCAATTCCATAAACTCCTTCAATGTCGGCGGCGGATGCTTGGGTTAACTGTTCAACACTCTTGAATTTTTGAGTAATTAATTCTGCATTAACACTGCCAACGTGACGAATTCCTAACCCATATAATACCCGCGACCAAGGTTGAGTTTTGGAAGTTGCGATCGCTTTCACAATTTTACTAGCTGATTTTTCCCCCATGCGGTCTAAAACCATTAATTTTTCAACAGTTAAATCATATAAATCAGCGACAGAATGAACTAATTTTTTACTGACTAATTGTTGTACTAATTTATCCCCAATTCCATTAATATCTAAGGCATCTCTGGAACACCAATGAATCAAAGATCCTTGTAAAATTGCCGGACAAGACTCATTAATACATCTAGTAACTGCTTCTCCCACAGGCTGTACAACGGGTTGACCGCATTCGGGACAATGAGTAGGCATTTCAAACCGTTTAGCGTCCTTGGGGCGTAATTCTAATAAGACTCTCAGCACTTCGGGAATAATTTCCCCAGCTTTGCGTACAATTACAGTGTCACCGAGATGCAAATCTAACTCAGTAATGCGATCGCGGTTATGTAATGTTGCGCGTTGAACTGTAGTTCCTGCGAGTAAAATGGGGTTAAGTTCTGCAACCGGGGTTAACGCCCCAGTTCTCCCCACTTGTACTGTGACGGATTTTACTTGCGTTGGGGCCTCTTCTGCGGGATATTTATAAGCGATCGCCCATCGGGGGAATTTTTGAGTAAATCCTAATTTTTTCTGTAAAGATAAAGGATTAATTTTAATCACAACCCCATCAGTCATATAGGGTAAATTATGCCGTTCTTGATCCCAATATTCACAATATTTTATCACTTCTTCTAAATTAGAACAAACTTGACGATTTGGATTAACTTTAAATCCCATTATTTGCAATAATTCTAAATTATCCCATTGGGTTTGGGAATCAGTAATTTCTAAATTATCTGGTTGAGGAATCTGTAAAGTATAAGCAAAAAAATCAAGCTTCCGTTGAGCGACAATTTTAGAATCTAATTGTCTTAAAGTTCCAGCAGCAGCATTTCTCGGATTAGCAAATAACGCCTCTCCTGCTTGTTTTCGTTCTTGATTAATTTGTTCAAATACAGTTAAGGATAAAAAAGCTTCTCCTCGTATTTCAACTACAGGCGGAGGATTTTCTAACTCTAATTTTAAGGGAATAGAACGAATCGTTTTAACATTTTGAGTAATTTCTTCCCCGGTTATTCCATCTCCGCGCGTTGCGCCTCGAACTAATATTCCGTTTTGATAGGTTAATGCTAAGGCTGAACCATCTATTTTTAATTCACACACATAAGTCGGTAATTCAGAGGAATTTGTGGCGATTTTTTGTCCTCGATCTTGCCAAATTTTTAACTCATTAAAATTAAAGGCATTTTCTAAGCTATAGAGAGGAATATTATGTTTAACAGATTGAAATTGACTCAGGGGTCTTTCTCCAACCCGTTGGGTCGGACTATCTAGGGTAATTAATTCAGGATATTCTTGTTCTAAATCTTGCAGTTCTCGATATAATTGATCATAAATAGAATCCTCCATTGTTGGAGCATCCAGGACATAATATTCATAACTGGCTTTTTGCAATAATTTTCTTAATTCTTCAACTCGTTGCTGAATTTCTGGGGTGAGATTTGCCATTGTTTATTCCTCAAACCTTTTAAGATAATATAGCAATTCTATTTGATTTGTGAACAAATTCTGTAGGGGTTTGGTCTCCAAACCCTCCTGGTACCTGGGTTTGGAGACCAAACCCCTACAATAAAATATTACAACCTATTGAGGATTGCTATAGAGATGAAAAGGAAGGTCAATTGATTAACCTCCCTTTCTTTATTAGGAATTATCCTGTTTCCTTTTCATGCTAAATTTCTACAAATTTAAGTTCGTTAGTTCACTAAAAACTAACTGTTTTTGCTCATTGAGAGTCCCGTCTTTATTCTGATCCGTTCGACTTCCGCCATTCGTTTCCGGGGGAAATTGATTAATTCCTTGCAAAATTCGAGATTCATTTTCCACTTGAAATACATTGGCGTAGAGGTTAGCAACAACCTGCTTTCCTTCTTGGGTGAGTTCTAAATATTTGAGAGCCGCCGGAATATAAGGAAATACGCCATTCCAGTAAAATTTAGCGTAATTTCGACGTAAATCTCCAGGGGTTTTGTAGCCTAAAACTTTGTTTGTTCCGACTTCTTCAAACTCATAAAATAAGGAACTAATTTTTCTTAAATAGCGCGGATCACTGAGTTGACCAATCAAATCTGCGGCTCTTGCTAATCCTGAATAATTATGTCGATCTTGGTGGGTTTCATCGGCGGGAACCGGAAAACGAGTTAATTCAATATTGCGTTTAATTTGTTCCGCATCAATTAAATTATGACCGCCAAATCGTTCATCAATGACTAATTTTCCGCGATCAACATGATAAGGGGTTAAACTAGCTGACGTGGCGCCTACAGAAATTGAAACAATTCCATCTCCAATTCCAGTTGCATATAAACCAATTGATTCTTGATCCTGACGACAAACCCCTTTGACATAACCAATATCATGACACAGCAAGGAAATAATAAAATGCAACCAATCTTGAGGGGTAACACCGCCTTCTCGGATATGTTTTCCGCGTAAAATTTCCTGTCCTACTAACGTCACTAACATGGTATGCTCGACGTTATGATAAAGAGCATCACAATTGGCAATATTTTCTAAAGCCATTGTTCCAGCCCAAGCAATAATCTCAGGGTAGTCTGGTTTAAACCCTCCATAAGTGCGACGATATCCGGCTTGTAATTGTTGAACAAAGGCATCAATTAGAATGGCTGTGGCATTAAACATAATAATCCGTTGGATAAAGAATTAGAGATGTCAATCCAGGTACAAAAGAGTGCAAGGTTTGGGCTTGTGATTGGCAATCCCAGATTTTTGCAGTAAATTTATTTAGAGGCTCAAGGTTGATCCTATTATATTCGACTTATCCCTTATCTTGCTATCGGTGAGTTTACGGAATTATGACAATTGACAGTTGTTGAACTTTGCCGTCTCAAAGGTTCGGAGTCAGAACAACAAATAAGCTGGATTTTAATATAATTGAGTAATGCACAGGTAAAATTTCAGACAAACCTAATGCTTCACTGATTATGACATCCGTATTTGATCCTAACTTAATTTTCCTATTATACGACCAAACCCTTCCTGGGGACACTTTAACTAATGATACAACCGGGGGGAGTAATACCGTTACGGGGGGAAGTGATGGAAGTAGTACCGTCACCGGAAACGAAATTCCCCAAGTCAGCGATACCTTGGGAGATAGTTTGACGGGAACCGATGCTGCCGATATTATGCGAGGAAATATAGGAAGTGATAGTTTGTATGGTCGCGGGGGAAACGACACAATTTTTGGTGATGATGGAGAGGATTTGATTGAGGGTGAAACCGGAAATGATTATATTAATGGGAATCAAAATCGGGATTCTATTTTAGGGAATGAAGGAAATGATACCCTGTTTGGAGGGAAGGATAGTGATACCTTATCTGGAGGAAATGGACAAGATTTTTTATCAGGAAATAATGATAATGACCTGTTGATAGCGGGTAGTGATTCAATCGGAACTGATGATAGTAATAATACCCTATATGGCGGAGCGGGTGATGATTGTATCTTTGGGGGAAATAGAGATGATTTGTTATCGGGAGATCGAGGTCAAGATATTTTAGTCGGCGGTGAAGGACAAGATGGATTTTTGATCTCTGTTAATTCAGGTAGTGCTAATCCGGCTTTCGTTGATGTCATATTAGATTATAATGATAATAATGACTTCTTTTTTCTGCCGTCAGACTTAACTTATAGTCAATTAGTCATTGAAACGGGAAGTGTTGATAGTGTTAGTGGTTTATTGATTCGCACAGATGATGTTAATAATCCCACTTATTTAGCCTTTATTCCCGGTTTTACAGGAAATTTAACATCTGGAGATTTTAAATCTCTTACTTAGCAAAAATTTAAGCAACTTCCAGGATAAATTAGCAATTTCATAAAGGAAATTCAAGACCATAATGTACGGGTTTCTTAACCTTAATAAATCGGCAGGATTAACCTCCCATGACTGTGTGGCGCGAGTGCGTCGAATCTTACGATTAAAACGAGTCGGACACGCTGGAACCCTAGACCCAGCCGCAACGGGAGTGTTACCTATTGCTCTGGGAAAAGCCACTCGTTTACTACAATTTCTCCCCCCTCAAAAAGCCTATCAAGCCAGAATTCGATTGGGTGTCACCACCACAACCGATGACTTAGAAGGAGAAATATTAACGACTCAATCTATACCTGATTTACAACTCGAACAAATTCAAGAAATTCTTTCTCAATTTCGGGGTAAAATTGAACAGATTCCTCCGCTTTATAGTGCTATTCATGTTCAAGGAAAACGATTATATGATTTAGCTCGAAAAGGAGAAAATATTGAAGTTCCCAGTCGGACAGTTGAAATTTTTGATCTTAAAGTTTTAAACTGGTATCCAGGGGAATTTCCTGAGTTAGAACTTGCGATCGCCTGTGGTTCAGGAACTTATATTCGCTCTATTGCTAGAGATTTAGGAGTGATACTGAATTGCGGGGGAACCTTAGCTAATTTAATCAGAACAGAAAGCAGTGGTTTCTCTTTAGAAAATAGTCTAACCTTAGAAACCTTAGAAACCCAAGTTCAACAACAAACATTTTTTCCCCTATCTCCGACCTTAGCCCTAAATCATTTAACAACTATTACACTCACCGATGAATCTGCAAAACGTTGGTGTCAAGGACAATCAATTGCTGTAGATTCTGAAACCCTAAAACCTCATCCCGTGAGTGTTTATGATCCAGAAAATCAACTTTTAGGAATTGGAAAATTTATCGCAACTTCCGATCAAGTTCTCCTCGCTCCTCAAGTTGTTCTCGCTGAAAATTAACAACTTTAATGATATGAAAATTCTATTCATTACCGTAATTCGAGGCTACAGATTCTTAATTTCTCCCCTGTTTCCTCCCGTTTGTCGCTTTCATCCCACTTGTTCCCAATATGCCATTGAAGCCATTGAACGGTTTGGAATTCTTCAAGGCAGTTGGTTAGCTGTGAAACGCATTTTACGCTGTCATCCCTATCATCCTGGGGGATATGATCCTGTCCCTACCAAGCCCGAAGATTAAGCCATTACTGCCCATAAAAAATGGGGTAGACTAGCTACCCCCTAGAACTAAATTATAGCAAGTTTAGACTTAGAATAGTTCAAAGTCGGTGGCTGTCAGAGTAGGATTATTGACAAATGTAGCTACTTCTTGAGCCGCGCCACCCGTGACGAAGTATAACTTGCCGTTGGCAGAGTCATAAACCAGTCCAGTCGTAGTACCGATGTTAGCAGTATTGAAGTTAGCAATCACTTGGAATTCACTAGCTTCTACACTAACGCCTAGAGATGCGAACTCAGTAGTAGATAAGGCAATCTTGTCAACTCCCGATGTGAAATCAACTACTACGTCAGCATTAGCACTGCCAACTTGGTTGAAGGCAAATTTGTCACTTCCGGCATTACCCGTTAGGTTATCATTACCTAGGTCTCCAGTAATGTAGTCATTACCATCTCCACCCGCAATAATATCGTCTCCTTTGCCACCAAAGATGGTGTCGTTTCCGACTCCACCATAAAGGCTGTCATTGCCTTGTTGACCCCAGATGGTGTCATCGCCATCGCCGCCATCAATGAGGTCATTTCCTCCGCCTAGGGCTGGGTCACCATCACCCGCAAGCGTGTCATTACCAGCGCCACCGTAGACCTTATCATCTCCTAGATCACCAAAGATGTTATCATTTCCATCTCCACCGTACAGCAGGTCATTGTCAGCACCCCCGGCAATCAAGTCATTTCCACCCAAACCATAGATGGTGTCAAGTCCCAGGTTACCGTAAAGGCAGTCATTGCCACTGCTACCTACAATGGAATCTGCCCCACCATTACCAGCAATTTCAATAGGGTTTGCTGCACCAGCTAGGAGAGGGCCGCCTTGAGCGTTACCCAAAATCAGGACGGTATTAGCGGTTCCTGTTATGTTGTTTTCTCCATCAACTGCGGCTGTTAGAGTAACTAGCCCTTTAGCGTCAGTCTCTACTACCACTGTTGATGGATTGGTTCCTGCTATTTGAGACATTCAAGTCCTCCTCACGTAAGCTTAATGTTGTTAGGATTTTGATTTTTCTGGGATTCTACAATAGGAACTTCGCTACTGGTAGTCTTAGAGATGATTAAACTTTAACTGACCAGTGATTCCAGTTTGGTAATGAACACCATGTTTAGTTTATCCTAAAAGGAATAAACAATCCAGAGTATTCTAACTAAAAAAAGGACATCGCTGGCAATTGTGCAATCTCCATCTCTGTCAATACAAAAAACAGTTGAGCATCACCTAGGGGAAACCCTGATCGTGAAGCTAAACTTTCTTCAGTAATGAATAAAAAAATATCGTATCAGCTTAACAGAAGTGTCAAGAAAATAGCAAGCGATTGAGAAACTTTGGTTTAAGGGCTAAATGGACAGAAAAGAACGATTCGATGATCTCACATCTTTTGTTTCATTGCTTTTAGGGGACAAACCCCTGATCAATTAATGATCACTTGATGTGAAAACTATCCCTGTACTCCCCAACCCTGACAACCAAGTCCTCAATGCTGATGATCCCTGACATACCCTCGTTTAGAACTCTCTTCTTGACAATAACCCTAAACTAGAGCCGAAACGAACGCAGGATAAAGTCTGGCTTCATTGACTTATCCCCCGACCGAGATGTTCCCAAAGAATTATCTTTAATCTTAGAAAAAACAAAATCCATTGATCTGAATCGGCTAAAATGCTTGGAGTTAAAAGAATCAAGCGCGATTCATCCCAAAGGTCGATTGTTCTAATCCAATCTCGAACAGGAACCCCCTGGAGGAAAATCCGCTCTTGAATCAGGACAACCCATCAATACGATATGTGCAATCAACCTAAGCCGATACAACGATTGACTTTATCCATTCCCTCTAGGCTTTACAAAAGCAGGGGTTGGGTGACAACAATGGTGGGGCTCGGACTAATCGCGAGTTTAGAAACTCCAGTTTTGGCCAATTTCCAAACAATTCCAACCTATCCCTCTTTAATTTCCCAAAATTTGGCCCAAGGTTCTGTAATTTATGTTGATTCCAACACCGGAATTGATAGCGGTGCTTCCACAGGAAGTGAAGCTGGCCCCTATCGTTCGATTAGCTATGCTCTCCAAAAAGCCCAACCGGGTACGGTGATTCAAGTTAACCCCGGAACCTATAGTCAAGAAACCGGAGAGAGTTTTCCCATCGTGCTCCCAGAAGAAATCACCTTACAAGGAGATGTTTCTACCAATGGACAAAATACAGTTATTATGGGCGGGGGGAATTTTGTTAGTCCTACCTTTGCTCGACAAAATGCCACGATTAGAACGGAAGGAAACAGTCAAATTCTAGGGTTAACGCTGACAAATCCTAATACTCGTGGAACGGCTTTATGGATAGAATCTTCTAATCCTACAGTGAGTAACTGTACATTTATTAATAGTAAGCGAGATGGGGTTTTTATTAGTGCCGAAGGTAATCCTAAAATTAGCAGTAATATCTTCACTCAAAATGCTGGAAATGGAATATCAATTGCTCGGTCAGCAGGGGGAGAAATTCGCAATAATATTTTCCAAAATACCGGGTTTGGAATCTCGATTAATGACGAAGCTACACCTACCATTACTGAAAATAAAATTATTGAAAATCGGGATGGAATTGTGATTTCTCACCAAGCTAAACCCATACTCCGCAATAATTTAATTGAAAATAATGAACGAGATGGAGTTGTTGCGATCTCCCAAGCTCAACCTGATTTAGGAACAGCCACCAGTCCCGGTCAAAATATTATTCGGAGTAATGGTCGCTATGATGTGTATAATGCGACACGCGGTTTCACCCTTACGGTGGTGGGGAATGAAATCGATCAATCCAAAATCTCCGGTGCAGTTGAATTTTAAAACAAGAAAGCCAGCTTCCGCAAATTGGAAGCTGACCCCCGGGTTTTTATGAATGGATTTTCCTATGGTTAGGGTCTTTATAAAAGCTGACCCCATTTGAAGCATTAAAGTGGATTTATCTTTTAGGGTCTTTATAAAACTGACCCCATTTGATTCACTAAACTTAATCTTCTCAGGGATTATGACGAAACCTTAATTTCGTAATATTTTCTTTATTTTCTTTTGATTGCGTCTTATGTTCGTTGATTGAGAAATGTATAGTTATGTTACTTTGGCCCCGATATCCGGCGATTGGCCCGTTGTTCCCAACGAAACAACCCCACCATCAGAGCTACCACTCCCACTTGTAAGGCTAAGTTCGGTAACGCCGATTCAATATTCCGTCCCGCTAATAGTTGGGCCAAGAACACAAACGCACCAATTAAACCGGAAGCTCCAAAACCAACATAAATAAACTGTCGCAAACCTCGATAGGGAGCTTTTGCTTCTGCTTTCAAACGCGCATAGATTTCAGGACTGAGTTTTGATTTAGGAGTTGTCATATTCATTCACAAAATTAGGAAAGATAAACGCTATCGTAATACTAACAAAAGCGTCTGCAATAACCCCACAATAATACCTAAAATTCCCCCTAAATTAACAATCGCCTGTAATTCACTTTTAACGATACCGTTAATAGCGGCTTCTAAGTTTTCCGGGGAAGTTCCTTTGACTCGATCAATAATCACCTGTTCTATATTAAGAATGGGAATCACTTGAGTCATAATTTTTTCTAAATCCTGTTCTAAATATCGTTCCAGAAGTAAGGCTAATTCTTGACTCACTAACTCTAAAGATGTATTCATCACAGGAGAGGTTTGTAATCGTTTTAAAATCAACGTTGAAAGATGATCCCAATCAATAGATTGGCTTAACCCTTGCATGACATCAATTCCTTGTTCCTGAATATAAACTCTAACAGCATCTCGTAGGGTCTTTCGCAGTTGTTTAACGGTGGAAACCGGTAAATTTTGTAAGGTAATATTCTGTAACCATTCTTGCAGCCTTATTCCTAATCCTAGGGATTTAATTAATTCCGCTAGTCGTCGATTTGTTTCTTCTTTTTCATCTAAACAAAAAGTTCGCAACCGAGTTAAACTATGGCGTAATCCTAATAAATTGGCAACCACCCAATAGGTTCCACTGCTTTGTTCGCGGAATCCCTCATCAATAATTGAAATATTGCGATCCGTGAGAAAATCAATTAAAGCTTGTCGCAAGACTTCTGGAGGTAAGACAACCTCTAAAAGCCAGTCTGATAGTTGTTCTGATTGTTTATTACTTAATTGAAATTCTAACAACACTTGATCAAAAATTTGATTGATCTGAGGAGCCAAAAAATCCTCTCTCCGAGCTAAAACTCTTAAAATTCTGGGTAAAGACTCCCCAATAAAATCATGTAAAATTCCTGATAAAATCTTAGCAGTTTTTCGTTCTGTATCAGATTTAACTTGATCTAATGCCAATCTTAAAAACCAATTAATCGTCGCTTGCATTCGTTCAGTTTCGAGCAACCGACGCGCTAAATTTTGTAACTCCTCTGGAGTCAATAATGACCCCATAATAGTATCGGAAATTCGTTTTGCTAAACGTTCTTGATTTCTCGGAATTAAACCCGGAGTAAACGGAACCCTTCGACCATAAACCTGTAGGGGTCGGTACGGACGAAATAACATTTTAATCGCTAAATCATTGGTAAAATAACCAATAATTCCCCCCACAATTGGCGGCGTAATTAAAACCCACAGATCAGAAAAATTAGCCATTCTTATCGCAACAAACTATGAGTGAGCCTTCACCCTAGCTAACCGCTATCAGTTTTTTTACCCATCCAATCAAGGGAACAGAGCAGCTTTGCTAATCGCTTAATAAGCTTTCGTTATCACTAATACTCCCATCATACCGCTTGCAATCGGGTAATGTGTGGCTTGAGAAAATCCAGCTTCCTGGGCTAATATTACTTGTTCATTGCCCCTCGGAAATTTATCTAAACTAGGGTTAATATAAGCGTATTCTTCTTTAAAACCTAATCGTTCGGCGGCGGGAACAACAATTTGATCCAAATACCATTGTTGAAAAGTACGCAGTAGGGAACTCGAAGGACGATGAAAATCCAAAATCGCCGCCGTTGCTCCCGGCTTAAGCACTCGATACAGTTCTTGGAGACTGCGAGGAATATCGGGAACATTCCGCAAACCATACCCCATAGTGGCACAGTCAAAGGTATTATCGGCAAAGGGCAAAGCTAAGACATCCGCTTCTACCCAAGCGATCGCAGCCGATGGAATGGTAAAAGGTCGAGGTCGATGTTGAGCAATTTCTAATTGACAATTAGAAAAATCCACCCCAAATACCTGTCCCGATGCTCCCACCTGTTGAGCTAATAATAGGGCTAAATCTCCACTCCCACAACATAAATCTAGGGCTGTATCTCCTGATTTGGCACCACTCCAGCCCACTGCCATTTTTTTCCAAACCCGATGTTGTCCCAAACTTAACCCATCATTTAACTGATCATAGACAGGTGCGATGCGATTAAAGATGTCTTGAACGCGGTTATTTTCCTTGATCATGTTAAGTTTGGGGATTAATGCTCAAGGCTGGTAACAGCCAAGGCAATTTGTTGGGCGACTAAATAAATGGTGGTTAAATCATCAGGACTCATCTGACAAGGATGCTTCCACTGTACTGATAATAGAGCAATCTGACGATCTCGATAGCGAATGGGAGCATTAATATGGGCTTGAATTCCTGAACTTTGATAGTGAGGGAGAGTTGCTAAGGTGGGATCAGCCGTAATATTAATAGAAGCCTGTACACTTCCCGTTGTCATCGCTTCTTGGACGATAGGATCACGGTCTAACCAGTTTTCCAGAACACCCGTACCACCATAATGACCGATTGTTGGAGCTAGGTGATTATCTTGAATGGATTGTAAAATGCAAACATCCGCTTGGAACTGTTTTGCTACCGCTTCAGCAATGGTTGTCAATAAACTTTCCAAATTAGCAGCGACTTGGGCGGTTTCCATAATCGTTGCTAACAGTTGGGTTTGAGCCTGAGCACGATTAAGTTCTGCGGTGCGTTGGTTCAGCAGTTCATAAGTTTCTGCGGCGCGTTCCACAACAGCTTTGAGTTCATTGGGGTCCCAAGGCTTAGTAATGTATTTGTAGACCTGGCCAGAATTAATCGCATCTACCAAGTCCTCAATATCGGTAAACCCGGTTAGAATAATTCGCACGGTATTAGGGAATTGAGGCACTGTTTTGCTGAGAAACTCCGTCCCTTTCATTTCAGGCATTCGTTGGTCGGAGATAATAACGGCCACTTCCCCTTCATCTTCCAAAATTTCGAGTGCTCGAACGCCACTTTCTGCCTTAAATACATTAAAATTCCGTCGAAATGTACGGTAGAGCAGATCTAAATTATCTGGCTCATCGTCAACTACCAACATCTTGGGCTTTTTGGGTCGCTGATGGTTCATGAGTTGGCGCTTAACACTTTCTAGTTGGGGAATTTCAACTTCCATCTATACCTCCGCGGTTGGTACTCCTGCGGTATCCACCGGAAACTTCAATCAAAAAATTAATGGTAAACAGGAAACCCCGCTTCAGACTGGGAGCAGGCAGATTAACATCAATACTCAGTTTATCAGGTTTGTTGCCGAAAATATGACAGAAAATCCCCCTGCTCAAAGTTTACAGCAGGGGGAATGTTCAAGTTAAAAGGAGACTAGCCAAAATAACCCGCCACTGACGAGCAACATCATGATTAACGCCACCCACAAAAAGTAATTGTCTTGGGTCTTTACCCCCTCAACATTGCTCACAAACACCGGAGGAGAGGATTTAGAAACAGACTGAGTTGATGTTCCCGGATAAGCTTGGGAGCGCGAATCTTCCTTCTCATCGAGATGATTCAAATCAGGAATTTTAACAAATCCCTCTGGGTCAATATAGAGTTTGGGCGCTTCTAACACTTCTCGTAACCGACGCGCCTGTTGACGGGTCGCAACGGTCGGATGACGAATCAACTGTTTGCACAGGGCGAGAGCCTCCGACCGATGACCAGAGGCTTCTAACGCTGTCACTAACCAGATTTGGATTTCTCCACCCAGACGAGAATTAGAGTCCACCGCTTCACGAGCTTGTTCTAAATATTGAACAGAGTCTCGATAACGTCCCTGTTCAAACGCCAATTGACCCGCTTGGTATTGACTTTGGATGATGTCTAATGATTCTTCAGCCACAATCTTCTCGTCTTAAAACTCATCATAGGTGTTCCGAGGTGCGCCTTCTTCATCCCGCTTGGAACCGAGTAACTCTAAGTCATCAACCGAAATTAAGGGTTTAGAACGCTGGAGTCCAGTATTCCGATCTTGCCAATGGTCAAATTTTAATGCCCCTTTAATCCCAATTAAAGTCCCCTTGCGGACATAGTTAGCCGCTACTTCTGCGGTTTTGTTCCAAAGTTGTTACAGTCGATAAAAATGTCACCATTTTTACCTCTGATTCAGAACCGGACGTGAGACTTTCACCTCATCCGGCTCCTCAATGACTTGGCAGCATTGGGTTTGGGCGTACCTCTGCTGGTTTTCTATTCCAGTTTTGGCGTGATGACAATGCCTGTGGAGGAGTTGTAAATTCTTGTAAGAATCTTTTCCTCCTTGACTTTTGGGGATGATATGGTCAACTTCCCATTTGTCTTCAGGCTGAAAGTGCAGTCCACACCGATTACATTTTCCGGCTTGTTGCTTCAGAAGTTTTTGAACTCTAATTTGAAGTCCTGGTAATTTTCTGAGCCTTTCTCCCCAGTACGTCCAATCCGCATCGTAAGGGCTTTTATTCCCTTTGACTTTAGTATGTCGTTGAATACTGAATTGGTTGTGGGAGATCAGCTTCATGGGTTCACCGCCATTAGGGGGGTCACTTGAGAAGGTGATTCTACCATCACATTCTTTCCAATAAAGTTGGTAAGTCCGTTGATAGTTTTTAGTTCTTCTGCGTCCCCACTGAGTGAGCATCATGTAAAGGTCATGGTGAACCCGTTTGAACGTTTCTGCGCTGCATACTGTCCGATAGTAATTCGCCCATCCTCGGATGATTGGATTAATTTTCTTAATCAAATCAGATGTCTTGGCGTTTTGATGCGCTTTGATGATTTCCCGAAGATTTTGGACGTGTTTTTGAACGCTCTGCTGACTGGGCTGGATGATTGTTTTGAATCCCAATCTTGTTCTATTATCCTTGAACTGTTTGACGTTGAAACCTAAGAAGTTAAACCCAGGCTCTTGGTCTTGTGTTGGTTCAAAGGTATGACAAATCTTGGTTTTCTCGTCTTTGAGCATTAATCCAAGTGGCTTTAACCATTCCGAGATTTTCTCTTTAATTTCATGGATGACTTGCTCATTGACATGGAACACTACAAAGTCATCGGCGTACCTAATAATGCAGGGTTTCCAGTTCAACTGTTTGCCATTCACATTTTTGGTAGTCGGATATTGACTACTAATTGCTTCTATTAACCCGTGTAAGGCGATATTAGCAAGTAGTGGAGAAATTACTCCTCCTTGGGGTGTACCTTCTTCTGTTGGGAACAGTTGCTTCCCGTCCATAACCCCAGCTTTCAGCCATGCTTTGATTTGCTTCCTCATGCTGGGAAAAGTGTTAATCTTCCTGAGCAGTTTGGTGTGATTAATGCGGTCAAAGCATTTAGCAATATCTGCATCTAGAACATATTTCGGTCGTTGATTAATGTTGATGAAAATATGTTCTATCGCATCATGTGCTGATCTACCCGGTCTGAACCCATAGCTCGATTCCTCGAATTTGGCTTCCCATTCAGGTTCCAGTGCTAATTTCGCAAGTGCTTGTTTAGCTCTGTCCCTGATGGTGGGGATTCCCAACGGTCTTTTCTCATCTAGTCCAGGTTTAGGAATATAAACCCGTCTGAGAGCGTTCGCCTTATGGTCAATCTTCAGGTTTTCGGCTAGTTTTATCCGTTGTTCTGGAGTCAGTGATTTAACTCGGTCAACTCCGGCTGTGTTCTTGCCTTTATTATCCTGAGTGACTTTACGAACAGCTAGACATTGCGCTGACCAGGAGCGCATTAGAGTTTTCTGAAGCCTTCGGACTGCCTTGTGGTCACCACGTTGAGAGGCTCGATAAATCCGTTTTTGCAACTTAAATACGGCTCTCTCTAGCTTGCGCCAGTTGAGCGTACTCCATTCCACCGTAGTTTTTACACTCGTTTTAGACATAATGAATTGCGACTCATGAATTTATCTCCAAGTCATCGTGGGACTATGGGCTTATCCATAACCATTACGGTTAGGCTTTTGCTTCAGTCCCAATCCTCGCCTTACTGACACCTTGCGGTTAGCTACCTGCTTAAGCTATCGACCATTGCTCAAGAGATGTCAGAGGCTCCACGTTCCGAATGTTCATTGGTATGAGGGTTTAGGGTGGTACTATCCGCCGAGGTTATTTTGGGATGCAGATTGCCCTCGCTCGATGGACAATCCTTTTAAGTCAATTACCTAGATATTGACTCCTTAACCTGTTGCCTTTTGGCTCCAGCGTATCAATCTATTTCGCTGGTTTTGGTTAACGACGGTTACATACCTTTGCGTTTGCTACCCATATCCTCTTGCTAGAAGGGATTCTCTATTAGATTTAGAGTTACCTCCGTTTCTTCCCTGCTGTCACCAAACGAGATTGCTTGTCTCAATTGGTGGGGAAAGATGCTTTCACTCTTGCATCCTAGAGGGTTGGACTTGCCAAAAGCCATGATCTAATTTTTAACTACCGTGTGGCTCCGGTTATTTGTTTTATTGGCTCACCAACATGAACATTCAGTTGTCAAGGTTCAGGTTTTTATCCTGTTTCCTTGCAGCTAATCCCCCAAATCCATTACTGGATGTGGTTTCTAGCTAACGTGTCACACCGAGATCAAACCAATCCGGCTCATCAGTTTTGGTACTACGACGTCTGACAGCGAGTGTGAATTTACAGACGACTTTGCCCGATTCAAAGTATTTCACCTCTGGATCTCTGCCAGCACGACCTACCAACGTAACAATATTCAGACTCATTATTTTGAATTAATAATTGACTAATAACTAACGATTGCGAATGATGTACGGGTATTAACAACCCTGATGGTATTGTATTCGATTTGACGGTGGGTTGTTGATGATTAACTGTTGATTCACCCTTGTCCCCTTGTCCCCTTGTCCCCTTGTCCCCTTGTCTCCGTCACAGACAATCAATCCTGATCCGGTCTTTGATCCAACGAACTATGGCTATAGTTAAGAGAAGGATAGCTCTTGCTGATTCATGCTAGAAGCGGGATGACTAGACGCAAACACCAAAACGTAATAAAATTCACATCGGTTACTCGCTCTTGGGGACACTCCGAATCAGCAAAGAACCGCTTTAGCATCCCTCGTCTAACATTCTGATTAACGCGGGAATCTGTCAAACTTCTATCAGACTTTGTTAAAAAAAATCGTATATTGGGGGCGTAAATAATAGTGGGTCTTTTTAGTCGTTTTTCTTTATCGCGGGACATGGGTATTGACCTGGGTACCGCTAATACGCTGGTTTATGTATCGGGTAAAGGGATTGTACTACAAGAACCCTCTGTAGTTGCCATTGACCAACAGGAAAAGATCCCCTTGGCTGTTGGAGAAGAAGCCAAAAAAATGTTAGGTCGGACGCCAGAAAATGTAATTGCGCTGCGACCTCTACGAGATGGGGTGATTGCGGATTTTGATGTGGCTGAACAAATGCTGAAACATTTTATTCGGCGAGTCCATGATGGAAAAACCCTGATTGCTCCTCGAATTGTGATTGGTATTCCCAGTGGGGTAACGGGAGTAGAACGGCGAGCGGTGATTGAAGCAGCATCCCAAGCCGGAGCCAGAGATGTCCGACTAATTGAAGAACCCATAGCTGCTGCTATTGGTGCGGGTTTACCCGTTGCGGAACCGACGGGAAATATGATTGTGGATATTGGGGGGGGAACCACAGAAGTCGCGGTTCTTAGTTTACAAGGAACGGTCTTGAGTGAGTCGGTGCGGGTGGCAGGCGACGAACTCAACGATGCTATCATCCAGTATATGAAAAAAGTTCATAACTTGGTGATTGGAGAACAAACGGGTGAGGAAATCAAAGTCAAGATGGGTTCAGCCTATCCCACCTATGCGGATGAAGAATTGATCATGGAAGTGCGGGGAATTCATTTATTATCGGGTTTACCCCGAACCGTGACGATTAAAGCACCGGAAGTTCGGGAAAGTATGTCAGAGCCATTATCCATTATTATTGATGCGGTTAAACGAACCTTAGAGCGGACTCCCCCGGAACTGGCGGCTGATATTATTGATCGGGGTATTATGTTGGCAGGAGGCGGAGCTTTACTCAAGGGAATTGATACCCTAATCAGTCATGAAACCGGAATTATTACCCATATTGCCGCTGATCCTTTGTGTTGTGTGGTGTTGGGAACAGGTCGGGTGTTAGAAAACTTTAAACAACTAGAACGGGTATTTACTGGAGGTTCTCGTCATCTCTAGGTGATATTCTTGGGGGAAGTAGGGGATGGAAAATTTGTACCATCCTCAATTTTTTTTTAGCGTTTAATGGTCATGGTTATGGAAACACGGAGTTGGTGGAATCGCAGTCGGAATCAATGGATTTTACTGGGTTTAGCCGTTTTAGCGGCTTGGTTAGTCCGACAAACCCAAGGAGCAGCATTATATGAAATGTATTATTGGTTAACTCGACCCTTTCATTTAGCAACATCAACGGTTACGGAACAAGAGAAAATTGTTCGACAAATTGCTCCGCGAATTAATCAATTAGAAGCTCAAATTCAAGAATTACAAACCCAAAATCAAAAGTTTCAAGAACTTTTAAATTATGTGGCTTCTAAAAAACAAGATAAAGGGATTGTTGCTCCTGTAATCGGTCGCAGTGCAGATTCCTGGTGGAAACAAATTATTATCGGTCGTGGGAGTCAGCAAGGAATTCAAAATCAAGATTTAGTTGTGGCACCTGGGGGATTAATCGGACGAGTCATCAGTGTCACCCCTAATACTAGCACAGTCATGCTTCTGAGTGATCCGATGAGTCGAATTGGGGTCACGGTAAGCCGCAGTCGCAATATGGGATTTTTGAAGGGAAATGCTACGGAGCAAGGCGTGATGGAATTCTTTGAAAGTGATCCCAATGTTAAGCTGGGAGATGTGGTTGTAACCTCCGCTTTTAGTCAGATTGTACCCGCCGGTTTACCCATTGGAAAAGTTATTTCTTTAGATATGAATAAAGCTCCTGCTCCTGAAGCAATTGTTGAATTTTTTGCGCCGATTTCTTCTTTAGAATGGGTGATTATTTATCCTAATGCAAAAAAATCTTCGGAATCTCAAAAAAGTTCTAATCCTTCTGTAAAATCTATCCCCCCAGAACAATAAATTTAACGTTTAAATTAAATCCCAGGGTTTTGGCTATCCCCGTTAACTTATTCCTAAAACCCGTGTATTTTTCAACAAAAATAGTGATTTTTAATCAGCTAATTCCCTAAATATTTATGTTTTTTAAACCGAATCAAGTTTTAAATTGGACTGTTACCATTATTTCCCTAATGGTTTGTATGTGGTTATCTTTGGTTCGTATCCCTGGCATAGAATTGTTTGGGATTACTCCAAACTGGGTGTTAATTTGGCTGGTGGCTTGGAGTATTAAACGCACTTTACTCGAAGCCGTTATTGGAGGTTTAACCTGTGGATTAATTTTAGATGGATTAACCCGCGTTCAACCTTCCCATATCCTTCCCTTTATTGCCGTTGCTGTTTTAACCGTTGTTATTTACAAACGGATTATCAAAAAAATTCAGGAGGATTTTATTTCTGTTGCTTTGATTGTTTTTGGTATGGCTGTTATCGTAGAAACGATTCGAGGTTTACAATTTAGTGCCTTTGGTTATTCCGATTTAGAACAACTGTGGCTGCATCAACAACGGGTGGCACTGTCAACGGCCATTTTGAGCAGTTTATGGGCTCCTGTCATCTATTTGCCGCTTAGTCGTTGGTGGGCATTTATGGAACCCTCAAATCAACTAAAATCTTAGGGGCGGGTTCGGTAAGATCTTGACCTAATGAACCAAAACCCTAATGAATCCGTCTCTAAACGTGCTCAGGAAATTTCTATGCTTAAATATAGCGACTTCGACAAAACCGAAACGGCGATTCGCGCTAAAGTCCTTAGTGAAGCGCTCCCCTATATTCAAAAGTTTTCCAATCGTACTATTGTGGTGAAATATGGGGGGGCTGCGATGAAGGATAGTTCCCTCAAAGATAAGGTGATGCAAGATATTGTGTTACTTTCCTTTGTCGGAATTCGAGTGGTGGTGGTTCATGGAGGTGGCCCGGAAATTAACAGTTGGTTGGGAAAACTGGGAATTCAACCTCAATTTAAAAATGGGTTGCGCGTGACGGATGCGGCAACGATGGATGTGGTGGAAATGGTGTTAGTGGGTCGGGTGAATAAAGAAATTGTTTCTCTGATTAACCAAGCTGGAGGAGAAGCCGTTGGGTTATGCGGGAAAGATGCCAATTTAATTAAAGCGCGTCCTCAAGGTCAAGCGGATATTGGCTTTGTGGGGGAAGTGAGCAGTGTTAATACTAAATTATTAGAATCTTTGGTCAGTAGTGGTTATATTCCTGTGGTTTCTAGTGTCGCAACGGATGAAAATGGACAGGCTTATAATATGAATGCCGATACGGTTGCGGGGGAAATTGCGGCGGCTTTGGGTGCTGAAAAGTTAATTCTATTAACAGATACGGCCGGAATTTTAGAAGATTATCATAATCCTGATACTTTAATTGCCCAAGTTAATATTCAGGAAGCAAGACAATTAATTGACCAAGGAATTGTTTCGGGGGGTATGATTCCTAAAGTGACTTGTTGTGTCAGAAGTTTGGCTCAAGGAGTCCGGGCGGCTCATATTTTAGATGGTCGTGTTCCCCATGCCTTATTACAAGAAGTGTTTACGGATGCCGGGATAGGAACGATGATTGTTGCCTCGGAATTTATGCTTTAAAAATCGAATAGAGACGTGATATTTCACGCCTCTATTATATCTCAAATTGATGCCAGATTCAATCAATGTTCCTTAAGCTTGAGGAACTAAACTCAAAAATGAATCTAAATCTTTGAGTGCTTCTTGATATCCTGACGCAGCTTTTACTGGATCACGGTTTTCTGCGGCTTTGGTCACTTCAACTAAGTGTTCAAACACTTCTCTAGCCAGTTCACGGGCTTTAGGCTGGGCATCGGGTAACAAGTTTTTGGTTAAATAATTCATTTCTTGCAATAAGGTTCCCAATGGCCCGTGAATAAAGGTGTCCACTTGTACCCAATTCCGAGCGCTAATATACCGAGGAAGTTCGGTTGTGAAGCGATCGCGCAGGGCCAAAAGATCAGAGTTATATTTTTGGATTTGTTGAATTTGGGCTTCGGTATAGGTTTTAGGAATTTCCACTTTCGGAGAACCGCAACCGACGACAAATGTTGTAACTAGGGCTAAAATGCAAGCCAGAATTGAACGATAACGTTTCATATCCCAAGTGTTTTGAGTTGAATGAAAAAACACAACAGTCCCTCAACCCTTCCGAGCGGGGATGTTACTATTGTTGCAGATCAGGGGGACAGTTAATAATCCTCTCTCCTCTGCTGACCTCGGATCAAGGCAAAAATCCCTTAAGATCAACATTTTCTGTCTATATCATCCGGGGTCGAAATGTTCCTAAGTTAACCTTTAACAGATTAATTTCTAGCTTTAAAGTCTTTGAATTTTGTCTGAAATTCGTACATCAACCGATTGACATTATTGGTTTGGCTAGGAACAATATCATATTCCCATTTCCGTTTCCGACTGGCTAATAGTTTTGCCACCGGATTAGACGCACTATTAGATACAAAATAACAATCCCCAGCTACTCTTAATTCTGAAGAAAAGGCAATAAAAGCCTGAGCAAATTCTAGGCGCAATTCTGAGGCATAATGTTGACAATCGATGGCGAGGAAAATTCGAGAGGCGCGAGGTTCTCGTTTATTGGTACGACAACTATCGGCTTCCATTTTATAAAGAACACAAACATCACAATCATATAACACCCTTAACCGACCATGAATTTTAACTCCGACATGAATTTCTAATGGAGGTTTTTGTTCAAATTCAATTACAGCATGGGTATAAGGTTGGGTGAGATCATAAATTTGTCCAGCCCGTCTGCGAAAGACTAAGGTTTCAGGATTTCGTTTCAAAACATCTTTATAATAAACGAAGCCTCCTTCATTTCGGGCGGCTTTGACAATAATATTAAAAATGTAAAATTTAAACCAATCGTCAAGATCTCTAGCTGTTTTGAGATCGGAATTTAAACTTTGTTTTAACTGGTGATTGATATTTTCTAATAAGGCTGTATTAATTGGCATCGCTTCCAATCTCCTGACGTAATTGTCCTAATAATTTTTGTAATTCTTGAATTTTTTCTTGTCGGCTATTAACGGATTCAATATTATATTTAAACAGTTTACCTTTGCCATCCACCGATGAGGTAAATCTTAATTCTGGTTTTAAATCAGAAGTTGTCGCTTCATGGCTCAAAATATCCATGATTTCACCTTCAATTTCTCCGGTATGAATGACTGATTTTTCAATGGCATAAATCAACAGTAATAATTGTTCTTGAGGGGTATAATAACTTAATTTTAAATCAGGAGATTTTCGACCGGATACCATCTCTTCAGTGGTTTTTCCCGCACTAATCACATCGGCGACTTGTTCTGTTACCCACCCCAATTTTACAGAATTTAACATCTCTATCAGCGCGTTATAAACGGCTGAACAATCCTGTTCATTCATCACGTTTATTTTCATAACTTTAACCGATGAGCCTCAACACTATGCGATCGCTCACCTCTTTCTATTCTAACAATTTTTTTGAAAAATGACTTAAAAATCAACATTTCTTCAAAAAGGAAGATCCTATCCCCCCTAACCGTAGGGGCGAGGTGTCCTCGCCCTTACCCTGAACAGGTGAATCTTAAAATCGAGCTTCAACGGGAGCTTGAGTTTTGAGGAATTCGGTATTAACGCCCGATTCCCGCACCAAGACAATTTTACCCGTGCGAGCAATTTCCCGAATGCCAAAGCGACTTAAGACTTGGACAATGGCTACCATTTTTCCAGGGTCGCCGACAACTTCGATGGTTAGGGAGTCATCGCCAATATCCACAACCCGCGCTCGGAAAATTTGGGCTAACTCAATAATTTCTGAGCGAGTGGTGCTGCTATTGTAATTGACCTTTAATAGCATCAACTCTCGTTCCACACAGGGAACCTCGGTAATATCCTGCACTTTAAGCACATTGATCAGTTTGTAGAGTTGTTTGGTCAACTGTTCAATAATGTGGTCATCTCCTGGAACAACCATTGTAATTCGAGATATACCAGATTGTTCAGCAGGGCCTACGGCTAAACTCTCAATATTGAACCCTCGACGCGCAAACAAACCTGCAATTCGCGTCAGGACTCCGGCTTCATCTTCTACTAGAACAGATAGGGTGTGTTTCATCATTCTGCCTCTGTGGAGATCCCCACTGAACCTGTAATCATGTCAGCGAGGGGAGGAAACAGAGGGTGGGGTTTGTGTTGCATAATTACCTCTATAACAAGAAACCGTTGCGCCTCAAAAGTGGTGATTCTTTCTGGCATACCTGCTGGTATTACAGGATTGAGGCTACCGATATTGTTCTGCCTAGACCCGCCTCGGTCGGGCGTTTAATTTCGGGATTTCTCCCACTCCTATTTCTAGGGTAAAGTTAGCTTTGCCAATGTTATCAAGGCTTGTTAGGCTTAGTACACTGCCTCCCAAATGGCTGTTTAATACTAAGCGACAGAGCAGGGGACTAGCTACGCATCCGCCCGGTGTCGTGACCTAAATAACGGAGTTCAAGAAGAACTTAGTTGTGTCCCAACTAGGGCTGTATTTTAAGCCCCCACTGCACTTGTTCTCAAGTTAGTGGTGGGTTGTTGACGTTTCTACAAGTTAACGTGGGACTATGCGACCCACTTAAAAGCTAAAAGTTAGACTAAGTATATTTTTTGCTCCATAGTGACATCCTATAACGACAAAGCTAGAAACCCAAATTTTTACTCAATATTTTAAAAAATGTAACTATAAGTTGACAATTATTTTCAATAAGACTATAGTAAATTGTAGTGTTCTCCTCTCAAAGGATCGGCAAACGGGGCAGTCCGCAATGGTAGACTGGCCCCGAATTTCTTGTTGGGGATAAGGGGACAAGGGGACAAGGGGACGGGGGGAC
>NZ_JADEWU010000057.1:0-37926 GCF_015207485.1 Planktothrix mougeotii LEGE 06226 | reverse complement strand
TGCGATCGCCCCTTTAAACTAACACAACCAGTTGCCACCTCCCCAGGGCGACTACTCATCGCCCTCTTCAACTCGCATTAGCCGTTGCGATCGCCTCCAATCTTTTCCTTAAGTTGACACCAATGGGGATAACCCCGCCCCTACGGGTTGTGTCTGGCTTTTAAAATAAATTCAGCCACACTTAAATCAACAGGAGTAGTAACTTTTAAATTGGTTTCTTCTCCCATCACAATATGAACCGATAACCCACATTTTTCAAATAATGCCGCATCATCGGTCACTTCCCAACGTTGTTGACGCCCTTGCTCATGACAGTCTTTTAAGAGTTTCACATTAAAGCCTTGGGGAGTTTGTGCCGCCCATAACTGTTTACGCTCAGGGGTATCTAAAATTAATCCATCCTCATCCACCACCTTAATCGTGTCTTTGACCGGAATAGCAGCAATTAACCCCTGATACTCCTGTAATGCTTGTGCACAGCGCTCAAATAGCTGTGGTGTGGCTAAACAGCGAGCCCCATCATGAATTAAGACCTGTTCTGCATCGCTGGGTAAGGCTTGTAAGCCATTATAAACCGACTCTTGACGGGTATCTCCCCCTTGAATTAACTCCACAGGTTTACTTAAGTTAACAGTGGCTAAAATATCCTTAAACTCAGGGAAATCCACAGGTTGACCCATGATCCCGATCCAGTCAATGCAGGTTGCTGCTTCCGCCGATAAGAGTGTCCACGTCAATAACGGTTTATCCAATAACGTCAAAAGCAATTTGTTGCGATAGCCTCCGGCTGGGCGTAGCCCATCGCTTCCCATTCGTCGTCCCATCCCTGCTGCTGGAATTAATAAGTGCATTGTGAAAATTTAGAGGTAAGATTGACAATCCTGTGTTCATATTAGAATTAAGCTGATCTTGTAGATTAACTCTTTACTAATGAGAATACTAGCCCTTGTCCCAGGTGGAATAGGCGATCAAATCTTGTTTTTTCCGACGCTTGATGGCCTGAAGCAAGCTTATCCTGAAGCCCCAATTTCTGTTATGGTAGAACCCAGGGCCAAGGGAGCTTATCGAGTTTGTAAGTCGGTTTCGGAAGTTTTAACCTATGATTTCAAGGAACGTAACAGTTTAGCCGACTGGGGAAATTTTCTGGGTATTGTCCGTGACCGAGAATATGAAGTGGTCTTATCCTTGGGTCAAAGTTGGACGGTGGGGTTGTTATTATGGTTAACGGGTATCCCCATTCGCGTTGGATACGCGGGTGGCGGTGAAGGGATGTTTATTAGCAACCCAGTCTCCCTGAAACCCGAACAATACGCCGCCGAAATGTATTATGACCTGCTTAAAGGGTTACAAATTACCACCCCCTTCTCTGGATTATCCATTAATGTTCCTAAACTAGATATTGACTGGGGAGATGCTGAACAAAAACGTCTGGGGGTTACTGAAAGTGGTTATATTTTGATTCATGGGGGGTCTAGTCAGTTAGCGCAACAAAAAGGTATTGATAAAATTTACCCGGTTGCGAGTTGGCAAAAAATTATTCAAGATATTCAACAACGACAACCTAACCTTCCTGTTGTTATTGTCCAGGGGCCAGAAGATGTCGCGTTAGTGCGTGAAATTGTCCAATCTTGTCCCCAAGTTAAAGTCACCCAACCGGATGATATTGGCAAATTAGCGGCAATGATCGCTTCGGCGAATTTAATGCTCTGTACCGATAGTGCTCCGATGCACTTGGCTGTTGCGGTGGGTACTTATACAATTGCATTATTTGGCCCCACTGAACCTGCTAAATTATTACCGAAAAGCGATCGCGTGATTGGCATTAAATCTCCCACCGGAAAAATGTCTGATATCTCTCCCGATGAAGTAATTAAAAAAATCTGGGGCGGTTAATTCAGTTATCAGTTATCAGTTATCAGTTATCAGTTATCAGTTATCAGTTATCAGTTATCAGTTATCAGTACAGACGTGCCATGGCGCGTCTGTACCTTGTCAGTTTTTAGTTGTCAGTTATAGTTTATTGTTACCTATTGCGGATTTTATGAATTACAATATTGAAGAAACGGTTATTGAACGTTATAAAGCTGGCGCAACAACGGTACAGCCTTCTCTGTGTTGTCCTGTGGACTATCAAGAAAATCAATATTTAGATATTGTTCCTCAAGAAATTATTGAAAAAGATTATGGTTGTGGTGATCCGACTCGTTATGTTAACCCCGGAGAAATTGTTGTAGATTTAGGTTCTGGGGCGGGAAAAAATTGTTATATGATTGCTCAAAAAGTTGGGGATACGGGTCGAGTCATTGGGGTCGATTTTAATGATACCATGTTAGCGTTATCTCGCAGCTATCAAGGGGAAATTGCTCAAAAATTAGGTTATGCTAATACAAGCTTTGTTAAAGCAAAAATTCAGGATTTAGCCTTAGATTTAGATCAAGTTCAACAGTGGTTAACCAATCATCCCATTCAGTCGATTGAACAAATTACAGAATTTGAGTTAGAATGCGATCGCCTGCGTCAACAAAATCCTTTAATTGCAGATAATAGCGTTGATGTGGTGATTTCTAATTGCGTTTTAAACTTAGTCCGCCCCCAAGATAAAGATCAACTATTTCAAGAAATTTATCGAGTCTTAAAACGAGGCGGACGGGCGGTTATTTCAGATATTGTTTGTGATCAAGATCCAACTCCTGATATTTTAAATGATCCCGATCTTTGGAGTGGCTGTATTGCGGGAGCCTTTCGAGAAAATGAATTTTTACAACGCTTTGAACAAGCGGGATTTTATGGAATTAAAATATTAGCTCGACAGGAAGAACCTTGGCAAGTGATTGATGGCATTGAATTTCGTTCTTTAACCGTTTGTGCGTTTAAAGGCAAAGACGGCCCCTGTTTAGATGTGAATCAAGCCGTGATTTATAAAGGCCCTTGGAAACAAGTGATGGACGATGACGGACATATTTTATATCGAGGTGAACGGATGGCAGTTTGTGATAAAACCTATCACATTTATACTAACATAAACAGCCCCTATTGTCAAGATATTTTAGGAATTTTACCCCATGAAACGATTCCTTTAGAATCAGCCCCAGAGTTTGATTGTAGACGCAATGTGATTCGTAAACCGGAAGAAACCAAAGGCAAAAATTATCACGTTACAATTACAAATTCTGATAATTCCTGCTGTTCTCCTGAGAGTTCTAGTTGTTGTTAACGACTTGAAGAGGGAATTACGAATTACGAATTACGAATTACGAATGGGGAAGAGCGAACAGCTTAACTGGGAAGAGTAAGCATTGAAAGGACTTTAGTATCACCTATTTTCTATTAAATATTTGGTTCAGTTCGGTTAGCTTAAGGTGTTAGTAATGATGGCTATCCAATCGTCACTGGGTTACAGATAACAGTCTTGTTTCGAGACTTACAACCGTATAAGTACGGGCATTTTGAAGGTTATGCTCGTGTTTTAGCGATATAGATCACATCTTTTTGTGTAAAATCTCACAGGATTATTTTTTTTCTATCACGACGGTTGAATCATCAATGATATATCTTAAGTCATATAATATCTTTTATCTTTTTCCACGAAACCCTCCCTATTAAAATCAGAGACAATCAATAACCAAAAGATTTATAGTCTATAAGAACTTAGAATCCGATTTGAGGTTAAGTAAAAACGATGAAAAAAATTCTAGTCATTGAAGACGATGTTCTGCTCCGTCGGAGTTTACTAAAAATTCTCCATGCGGAAGGGTTTCAACTCCTCGAAGCCGATAATGGACAAGTAGGTCTGAAACTCCTACACAGCCAACAACCCGATTTAGTTTTATGTGATTTAATCATGCCTGAAATGGATGGCTATGGCGTGCTAGAATACTTACGCAGTAACCCGGACACCCTCTCCATTCCCTTCATTTGTTTAACCGCCCAACATGAACGCAGCAATTTACGACGGGTGATGGAATTGGGTGCTGATGACTATCTCACAAAACCTTATAGTAAATCGGAACTATTAGCCGCCATTCAAGCGCAGTTTAATAAACAGGAACGAGTTAATCTCCCCCTGTCATTATCTGAATCTCAAGGGTTAATTCAATTAACCGCCAATCGGGAAGATGAATCTGAGATTAATTTAACGGCTCATTTAAGTTTACAAAGTAAATTCAAACAAATTATTAAAGGAATTGACTCACCGGATCAGTTAGTTCCAGTCTTTATTTTAAGTTTAGATCGCCTAGAACGGTTTCAAGATTATTTAGGAGTAGATTATGGAGATATTCTAGTTCAGGCGGTGATTAATCGGATTCATGAAGAACTCAAAAGAGCCGGATTTGTTGTTAAATTTAAAGATGAAAAAATTGCCTTAATTTTACCGCCTATTTCCGACCCTGAAGAAATCGAAGAAATTGCTATAAAACTTTTAAGCTGTTTATCAAAACCCATCCAGATTTGTGACTATAAATTATTATTAGGATGCTGTTTAGGGGTTTCTTTATATCCCCAACATGATGATAATTTTGATAACTTACTAATTAAAGCCAATATTGCCTTGCGTCAAGCTCAACAGCAGGGAACTCATTCTTATTTTCTCTATACGAATGAAATTTGGACAAAAATTCAAGATCGGTTTCGCTTAGAAATTGATCTGCATCATGCGTTAGACAACGAAGAATTTATTATTCATTATCAACCTCAACTCGACTTGAAAACCGGAAAAATTATTGGGGCTGAAGCACTATTTAGGTGGAAACATCCGCAACGAGGGCTTGTTCCGCCACTGGAATGTTTAAGTATTGCTGAAGAAAATGATTTAATTGTGGAAATTGATGAATGGATGATTCGTCAAGTTTGCCAACAAGTGAAACAATGGCAAAATCAAGGATTTGAACTCTCTGTTGCTGTCAATGTTTCGGGGGTTAAATTTCATCAGCGCAACTTAGGACGGTATGTGATGCAAGTCTTAAAACAAACGGGTTTAGATCCCAAATATTTAGAATTGGAATTAACTGAAAGTGTTTTAGTTAAAAATCCTGAACGTTCCGTTGCCATTCTCCATGAACTGAAGAATTTAGGAATCGGACTTTCTTTAGATGATTTTGGGACAGGATATTCCTCATTAAGTTATTTGCAAAAATTCCCCTTTGACACCCTCAAATTAGATCGTTGTTTTGTCCAAGATGTGAACCGCCATATTAAAAATGCAGCAATTGTAAAAGCAACAATTGTCATGGCTCATAGTTTAAATATGAGAGTCGTTGCTGAAGGCGTAGAAACGGAAGCTGAACAACAATTTCTCCGAGATCATGAATGTGATTGTTTACAAGGATATTGGTTTAGTCGCCCGGTAGAACCTCGGATTTTTGAGCAACTTGTCAAGGCTAATGCCGCAGAAATCCCGACTAAACCTTTATCTCCTTTGGAATGTTAAATCATTAAGTTCAGGTTTACAATTTAACCGTTAATTCTTCTCGAATTTGACTAATTAAATCCTTCAGTCCGCCTGTATTTAAACGATAACTTAATGGATGAGCAATTAAGTAAGCTGTACTTTCAAATAAAACCTCTATTTCTGTTAATCCATTTTGTTGTAAAGTTTTACCTGTAGACACTAAATCAACAATCGCTTCAGACATTCCCGTAATTGGCCCTAATTCAACGGAACCATATAGCGGTATAATTTCAACTGGTAAATCTAAACTCTCAAAATACTCGCTGGCACAGTGGACAAATTTAGACGCAACCCGACTATGGGGTGGCAATTCTACTGGACGCTGATAGGGACTTGATTGTTTAACAGCTACCGACATCCGGCATTTGCCAAATTTGAGATCAACCAGAGAAGCGACTTGAGGCTTTTTCTCCCGCAGGACATCATAACCTACAATCCCCAACTGCGCTTGGCCATATTCCACATAAACAGGGACATCTTGCGCCCGCACTAACAAACCCTTAGCGGTTTCGGTGGGATCATGAATCTGAAGTTGTCGATTGCTCGGATCTAAAAAAGCACTAAAATCAAGTCCAACGGCTTGCAGAAGCCGGATACTGTCTTTTAATAAAGCGCCTTTAGGCAGTGCTACGGTGATCATAAAATATGAAAAATGAGGGATTTGGGATTTATAGAGACAGTGACACAGCAGCAAATCGCTATCCGATGAAACTGCAATAATTACCCCAACTTTTATTTACCAGATTATGGGACAGTTAACTCTGGTGATCGGCAATAAAAATTATTCGTCTTGGTCATTACGTCCTTGGTTACTTTTAAAACAAGTAGGACTTGATTTTGCTGAAATTATGATTGATTTGGGTACTCCCAACACCCACAAAGAAATCAGGCGCTATTCTCCATCGGGAAAAGTTCCGGTGCTATTAGATGGAGATTTAACGGTTTGGGAATCCTTCGCTATTTGTGAATATATTGCTGAAAATTTTATTCGGGATTTATGGCCTCAAGACCGAGAAGCTAGAGCTTTTGCTCGTTCGGTGAGTCATGAAATGCACGCCGGATTTATTAATTTACGGCAACAAATGCCAATGAATTGTCGCACTCGTTACCCCAGAGAAGGAATGAAACCTGGGGTACAAGGGGATATTGATCGAATTACCGCAATTTGGCGAGAATGTCGTCAACAGTATGGGTCTGGTGGTGAATTTTTATTCGGAAAATTTACCATTGCTGATGCCATATTTGCCCCCGTTGTTTCTCGGTTTATTACCTATGATGTCAAGTTAGGATTCATTGAACAGGACTATGTTAAAACCATTTGGTCGCTTCCAGCCATGCAGCAATGGATTGATGCAGCTTGTTTAGAGCCTGAAATGATGTATTTTTAACAGTTATCAGTTATCAGTAGAGACGTGCCATGGCACGTCTGTACCAGTTATCAGTTATCAGTTAATAGTTAATAGTTGAGTTTTATCTGTTAGCTTTGTTAGTTTTTAATAAAGCTCTTCCCCATTCGTAATTCGTAATTCGTAATTCGTAATTCGTAATTCGTAATTCGTAATTCGTAATTCGTAATTCGTAATTCCCTGTTCCCTGTTCCCTGTTCCCTGTTCCCTGTTCCCTCTTTCTAATGCGAATTTTATTAGTTGATGATGAAGTTGAATTAACGGAACCCTTGAGTCGGGTATTAAGCCGTGAAGGATATACGGTTGATATTGCAACCGATGGGCGTTTGGGTTGTGAGTTGGCTCGTCAAAATCCGTATGATTTGTTAATTTTAGATTGGATGTTACCTCAAAAATCCGGGTTAGAAATTTGTCAAGAATTGCGATCGCAATCAAATCGAACCCCGATTTTATTTTTAACGGCAAAAGATACCCTTGATGATCGAGTTCACGGGTTAGATGCTGGGGCGGATGACTATTTAATGAAACCCTTTGAACTTCGAGAATTATTAGCGAGAGTTCGGGCTTTATTACGTCGCTATCCCGTCACCGAATCCCCCGTTACAAATTCTAACCGTTTGCAAGTGGCAGATTTAGAATTAGACCCCGAAAATCAACTCGCCTATCGGGGAGGGCGAATTATTGATTTATCGGAAAAAGAAAGCCAACTGTTAGCTTATTTGATGCGGTATCCAGGACAGTTATTAACCCATCATCAAATCCATCAACATCTCTGGGGAGAAGGTGAACAACCCAGCAGTAATGTTTTAGCAGCGCAAATTCGTTTATTAAGACGAAAAATTGAAATTACGGGAGAAACACCTTTAATTCATACCGTTTATGGTAAAGGATATCGTTTTGGAGAATAAATTTATGCTTCTGATTTGAGTCCTAAAACCTCATCTAAATTGGCAAATGTTCCCCCATAAGTAATCGTCGGGGTATCATAACCTTTAAGATGAACGGTATGTTGTTTAAAACTTTGTTGAGGACAAGCTTGGGCTAGATATTGATAAGTTGTTTCTCCTAACGCAATATCACTGCCAATTTCTTTCGTGGCTGACTCCAAACGAAACGCCGCATTAACGGTATCTCCCAAGGCTGTATAGTCCGCACTTCCGCCACTTCCGGTATTTCCTACCATTGCATATCCGGTATTGATTCCAGCCCCTACTCGTAAGGGAAAAGGCAGGGGATAAAGATGACTTAATTCTAATGTAATTTTGTGTAACTCACTTAATGCTGTGACAATTTTTAGGATTTCTTGGGGTGTTACCCCTTGGGTTCCATGAAACCAAACCGCCATAATGGCATCCCCAATATATTTATCGACCCAACTTCCATTAGCTCGAATAATTTGTCCGGCGTGACGAAACCAACGCCCAATTACTTCTGATAAAATTCGTTCATCTAATTGTCGAGTTAATACGGTAAAATCTCGAATATCCATCACCATCACCGATATTAAGCGACGCACGGTTAATGTAGCGGTAAAATCCTCAGATTCCGGTTCCGAAGGGTCTGTTTCCTGGGTAATATCAGGACAATAAAATTCTAACTCTGTTTGTCCAAAAATAATATGATCACCATTATGAAGTGTGACGGGAATACTAACCCGACGACCATTGACAAAGGAACCATTTCGACTTCCTAAATCGATTAAAAAAAACTCGCCATTTTCCATGCGTTGCAACATCGCATGATTCCGAGAAATCCATCGGTCTTTAATGACAAAGGTATTGTCTTCGCTACGACCCAATGTCCAGTAATTTTTACCCATCAGTGGTAAATAGTGATTACCACCTTCGGTATGTAAGACTAAGTGGGGAGTGGGTTCTAAGGTCACAATCAGTGGGTAGGGGGCATTGGGGGATTAAAGTTATGACTTTTGAGAAGCTAACACGGTTAAAAAGCCACGCCTATGATCATAAACATTTTTTCTCAGCACCCTCTTTTAAGTTCTGTTTAAGCCAGACAAGCTGCAATCAAAAATAAACTATCTACTAAAATTGTACTCAATACGGCTCCCCCAAATGCCCACCAATGTAGTTCTTTAGATTGTAACGGAAAAACCCCAACCCCAAATAAAAATAAGGCAAATCCCACAGCCCAACTAATTCCCCAAGGGGTACTGACGATTTGGAGGGCATTTTGAAAAATCGGTAACGCTAAGGCGGGTTCAACGTGCATCAGTTGTCGCCAACTCGGAATTAATCCGGTGATATAAAAATATCCATCTGTCACTGCTGTTCCAAATAAAGAACCCAGATAAAACCAGTTCCCCACTTTACCCCAGCCTCGATATAAACACCAAACCGCAAAGGGAACCCCTAAAGCTTCTACAGGTAAATGTAACAAAGGTTCCCACCGTAACCACCCCCAATAAATCGCCCCGGTTAGCCAACTCCAACTAAATCCTAATATTAAGTCTCCCCAAACCCAAGTAACGGGGTTCCTCAGCCATCTCCAACTGATTCCAAGCCATCCCAAGGTCAGAACTAAGGTGAGTTCCGGCCATTGTCGCACCAGGGGCGCTTGGAAAAAGACAGGAACGGAGATGAGAAACACCGATGCTGCAAATACGAGCCAAGTCTGAGATGCTCTAACTTTGGCCAGAACCGTTTGCATCAATCGAGAGGTGGACTGAATCGGTTGAGTGGTAGTCAAAATAAAACCTACTAGAATGTTAAGCAAGATCTTTAAGATTTATTAAGTAAATTATCATAATTTAATCTATCATAACCTTTATCCCCCCCTAGGGGATTTAATCTTGACTTTAGCATAGAAATCGGGGGTAGTGTGGGAGATGCTGATCCCGTCCCCCTGTCTCCTTGTCAAAAAATGTTACATATTATTGCGTTGATTCCTGAAAGTTGAGATGGAGTTGCCTTAATCCCCTAATCTGTAGGATAGCCAACCATGTTGCTCTAAAGCTCTGAGCGATCCTGGTTAAAATAACCGAAAATTTGGGTTTCACACTCCGTCCTTCTAGGATGGCTTCGTATTAAGATTTAGAGGGTAACAGACCCACCCGACTTTGAAAACAGCATCGACTGTGAACTTAAGGAGTACGGGGAAGCCAAAAGTTAAGGGTCTAAAATCCCAACTTGAGGCAAAATTAAGAACCCAAGATTGTTTTAGGGGGGTCGCCGGAAGGCATTCGGAGACTTAAAACGGACGTGGAGAGAGTGTAAGACCTATTTTTTAGGCAATTCTTGATCCGTCAACCCACCGAGAGGCTTTGCCTGGTAGGAATCTACTTGCCTTTAGGCAGTGGAGGATGTCAACACAAGATAACAAACGACGTTGAGTTCGAGATTAAGGAGATATTAAGGTGGCGCTTCCTTTATTAAGCTATGGCCCGACCAGCCGCAATGTTCGCGTTGCTGGCTTTGAAGTAGCCGGTGATGAACAACCCAGAATCTTTACGGCTGAAAATATGCCTGCTGGTACTGAGTGGAATGACATCATTTGGGCTGCTTATCGCCAAATTTACAGCGAACATCAAATGCTCAAAAGCAATCGTCAAACCTGCTTAGAGTCTCAGCTTAAGTTTGGTCAAATTAATGTACGGGATTTCATTCGGGGTTTAGCAACTTCCGATCCTTTCCTGTCTCGCAACTACCAAACCAATAGCAACTACCGTTTTGTTGAAATGTGTGTTCAACGCATTTTAGGACGGGATGTTTATAGCGAACGTGAAAAGATCGCATGGTCGATTGTGGTTGCGAACAAAGGCCCCAAAGGCTTTATTGATGAGTTACTCGATAGCGATGAATACCTGGATAACTTCGGGTATGATACGGTTCCTTACCAACGCCGTCGGGTTCTGCTTCAGCGCAATGAAGGGGAAGTTCCTTTTAATCTCAGAACACCTCGCTATAACGAGTACCACCGTAACCAGCTAGGTTTCCCTCAAATCGTTTGGCAAAACGAAGTTCGTCGCTTTATTCCTCAAGAAAAACAAGCCAAAGCTGGCGATCCTCGGAACTTCCTGGGTTTAGCATCGGCTGTTACTCCGACCATCAATCCCGCAACTCGTGTTGCGTTGGGTGATATCAATATTGAAACGATGGTTCCCAAAAAACGCTAATCTCGGCGATCCCGCAAAGCCAGCTAGTTTTCAAGACAAACGTTATCAGAAAAATGGGTTTAAAACCCCTAACTTCTAGTTAGGCTTTATATTGGGTTGTCTATTGACATCCAATCGTGCTACCATTTGGGATAACAGGAAAGGTAAATAACCTGTCTAAAAACCTAGTTGCCTAAAGGTAAAACGCACGCTCACCTTGACAATTAAATCTATGCGGTTCTACTGCACAGTTCTAGTTTTCCCCAGCAGTGGGTAAAAGATTCATGGGAACTAGACGACCAGTTTTTAAACAAAAAAGAACTCGCAGTCATGCGAATAGGGTAGGGCATATCCGAATTTACGCTGGGGGAGAATCCCACCTCTGGTTAAAGCACTGCAAGGTACTTTGATTAAGTGGTTTCATTGAACCCAGAATCCCCACGCCTTCAGGCTAGGGAGTGTCAACAAAATAGCGTTTAAAACCGATTTGCAGTTCTAGGGGTGGTGGATTTGGATCAAGATTGGTGACAACACCCATCAATCAATACCCGAATCATCCGCCCCTACCTGTTTAGGCTCAGATAAACTCTACATAAACGAACGCACAACACCGTTTAACGTTAAGTTTAAAGGTGTTCCTAATGCTTGGAATTTCCACTGTCCGTTTTGTTGCGATAGTTCTCCGAGTAACATAGAAATTTGCCCGGAGTAAGTCGTTTCACCAGAAAGACTATAACGCGCAATTTCTTTCCCGGTCGCATCTATTGACCGAACAAAAGCATTATTAACCATTCCAAAGTGCTGTTTACGCTCTTCTGCATGGTAAATATTCACGCCTAAAATAATCCGTTGATAAGCTGCTGGAAGGGTTTTAAGTTCAATAATAATTCGTTCATCATCTCCTGAACCTTGTCCGGTGAGGTTATCTCCTGAATGAATTACGGTATTATTTTTTGTGGCTAAATGCCCAAAATAAATTACATCTTCTTGTTGATTTTTGAGTTTTCCTTGAGCATCTAATAATAAGGCAAATCCATCTAAATCAAAATCTGCATTTCCTCCTAATAATCCTGCAAATAATCCTTTTTTTGCCACATCCCATCCTAATCCCATCACGACTCTTGATAAATCATATTCGTTTTTATCGAGAATGATGCTTTGACCTTTCTTTAAATTAATAGCCATGATTAAACTCCTAATAAATTAAACGTATTTATCTACAAAACTCTGTAATCCAGAATTGTAACCTTGTCCGACGGCTTGAAACCGCCATTCACCATTTTTGAGATATAATCTCCCAAATTCAACGGCCGTTTCCCGTGAGAAATCTTCTTCTAAATCGTATTTTGTGACTTCGGTTTGAGTGTCATCATCGTAAATTCTAATATAGGAATTTCTCACCTGTCCGAAGTTTTGTCGCCGTTGATCTGCATCGTGGATAGTAACCACAAAAATTAATTCTTGAATAGAAGGATTGATTTTTGTTAACTCTACAATGATGGTTTCATCATCCCCGCTTCCTTCCCCAGTGCGACTATCTCCTAAATGTTTTACGGATTGATCAGGAGAAATTAAGTTATTATAAAATACGAAATATTCATCGACTGGAATTTTACCATCTTCTGCTAACATAAAAACAGAAGCATCTAAATCAAAAGCTGCCCCTGTATCACTAGCATTTACATCCCATCCTAAACCTATGGATGCTCGTTTTAAGCCAGGGGCTTCTTTCGCTAAACTAATCCTTTCCCCTTTTCTAATATTAATGGACATGATTAATCAACTCCTCAAATTGTAAATTCTATTAGGATTATCGGCTGACGGTTAACCATTAACCATCAACCGTCAACAGCCAAACGTCTTAGGTATATTGTTGAACAAAACCTTCTAAACCGGAATTATAACCTTGTCCAACAGCCTGAAATCGCCATTCACCATCTTTTCGATAGAGGCGACCCATTTCTATTGAGGTTTCTCTGGAAAAATCCTCTTCTAAGTCATAGCGAGTAATTTCAGAGTCGGTTTCATTGTTATAAATTCGGATATAAGAATTACGGACTTGTCCAAAATTTTGTCGTCTGGTTTCTGCTTCATAAATGGTGGCGACAAAGACAATTTCTTGTATATTGGGATCAACCGTATTTAACTCAACCAGAATGGTTTCATCATCGCCACCCCCTTCTCCAGTGCGATCATCTCCCAAGGATTCTACAGAACCATCAGGAGATTTTAAGTTATTATAAAATACGAAATATTGTTCACTCGGAATTTTACCATTACTTCCGAGCATAAAGACCGACACATCCAAATCAAAAGCCGATCCCGTATCAGAAGCATTAATATCCCATCCTAATCCAAGTCCGGCTTTTTTTAAACCCGGTGCTTCTTTAGAAAGACTAATGCGTTCCCCTTTAGTTAAATTAATTGTCATGGCTTTAAATCCATTTTCCTCAAATAAAATTACTACTACTCTACACTCAATGAGGAAGCTATTCCGCAGAATGAACAAGACGTTTTTGATACTCAGCTTCTGTGATCAGATCTTGGGTACTTTCCACCCGATCTAAAAATACAATACCATCGAGATGATCGAGTTCATGTTGAAAAATTCGAGCGACAAAATCCGTGAATTCCTGATAACAGAGTTTCCCCTCCCGACTGGTATATTCTACTTCAATGGATTGATAACGGGGAACTAACCCTCGAATTCCCGGAACACTTAAACAGCCTTCCCAACCTTTAACCGTTTCGTGAGAATGGTTGAGAATTTTAGGATTAATGATTGCAGTGGGTTCCATCACGGGTGCTTTAGGATAACGCAATGTAGGGCGAGAAGCCATAATAAATAAGCGATCGCTCATTCCCACTTGAGGTGCGGCAATTCCCACCCCATTAGCTTGAGAAGCCGTGACAATTAAATTATCAATTAAAGTTTGAATTTGCTCCTGGCCAATATTTTCAATGGGATGAGCATAACCCCGCAAAACAGGGTTTCCTAATTCAGAAATCACTAAAATTTCACTCATTTGATTAAAAGTTAACTGTTACCAACTCTTAACTAATTTATCAACTGATAACTGATAACTGATAACTGATAACTGGTACAGACGCGCCATGGCGCGTCTCTACACTGATAACTGATAACTGATAACTGATAACTGATAACTGATTACCCTTGAATTTGTTTAGGCATATTCCCCGTTTTGACTTCTAAAGTTAGCGGTTGTCCTTTACGGTTTAACTCTACTTTCATCGGAGTTCCTACATTTTGATTTTGCACTAATTCTTGAACTGCATCCGATTTGGTAATAGGTTTATCATCAATTTTTACAATAATATCCCCCGGTTTTAATCCAGCTTTCATTGCCGGAGAACCCGGAATTACATTAACAATTAAAACGCCATTGTCTTGAGTAAGTTGAAACTCTAAATCGGGAGTTTCTCTTAATTCTTGACGCAATTCGGGGCTGAGTGTTACCATTTCAATGCCTAAATAGGCGTGTTCAGCAGTTCCCGTTGTCGCTAATTGTTGGGCAATTTGTTGAGCTTTATTAATCGGAATGGCAAATCCTAACCCTTGAGCGCCACTAATAATAGCGGTATTCATTCCAATGACTTCTCCTCTAGCATTCAGAAGGGGCCCCCCTGAATTTCCAGGGTTAATAGCCGCATCAGTTTGAATAAAGCCAATGCGTTTATCAGGAACCCCGACATCACTACTAGAGCGTCCTGTCGCACTAATAATTCCCACCGTAACCGAGTTATCTAATCCTAACGGATTACCAATGGCAATGGCCCATTCTCCAGGGGATAAAGTCTCAGAATTGCCAATTTTCACACTAGGCAAATTATCCGCATCAATTTTAATCACAGCAACATCAGTGACTGAATCTGATCCTAGGACTTTTCCATCGAACCGACGACCATCTTTTAAAACCACTTGCACCCGATCAGTTCCCTCAACAACGTGAGAGTTGGTCATAATGATGCCATTAGCAGACAGAATAAACCCTGAACCCGTCCCTTGTTCAACAGGGCCATTAGAACGGCGTTGAGGGGGTTGAGCCCCAAAAAATTCCTCTGGAAAGCCATCCCCAAACTGATCAAATCCTCGACGAGCCACTTGACGAGAGGCATTGATCCGAACCACGGCTGGCCCAACTTCATTAACAGCATTGACAATAAAGTTAGAGTCTACAGGCTTTAACGCAGCTGCTAAATTCGCTTTTTGACCTAACCAAGCCGTCGGGTTGGGGGGAGAGCTTGCGTTATTATTGGCATTAGCAGAAGCAGAAGGGGAAACTTGAGCCAGAGGTTGAGGGGTTGACGATGGAACAATTGAAGCGTTGCGGGTGGCTAACCAGCGATCACCGAGTAAAGCAACCCCGCCTCCGATCAGTAATAAGAAAACAGTACGGAGGGGGTTTTGGCGATTTTCTTTGTCAGATGTACTCTTCATCAACAGATTTTAAGAGGTTTATAATATCAGTAGTTTTGAACTATTTCCTAGAGTTCAGGGTTTTTCTAAGCCTCCTATTGATTGATGTTGACTCTAATTAGATATTCCTTTATTATTATCGCTTTTATTTTCCAGGGTTTGCAGAAGTTGAAAAATTTTAAATTTCCGTTGCTTCTGTCTCAGGGATCTTATAGAAACTGTTATCCTGTAGTTTGAACTCGTGGGTCTAGCTATGGAACTCCCCATCGATCATCTCTGGGATCAAGTTCTTGAACGTCTCCAGGTACAATTGGGACGTCCAACCTTTGATACCTGGATTAAAACCGCTTGGGCACAACAACTAGACAACAATTGTTTAATCATTCGCACGCCAAACCCGTTTTCTTGTAATTGGCTCCAGAAGTATTACCGAGAGTTGATCGCCGATACAGTCCAGGACATTTTGGGTTATCCGGTAGAAATTTATATTACAACCCAAATTAACGAATCTGCCTCGGATTCTAGCGGATCTCATTTTGTTTGGCCATCTCCCGTCGCTCCCCTGGGAATGGAAAACCCTCACGATCTACCCCCCAAACCGATTAATTTAAACCCCAAATATGTGTTTTCTCGATTTGTGGTCGGGGCGAATAGTCGTTTGGCTCATGCGGCTTCTTTAGCGGTGGCGGAGTCTCCGGGTCGGGAGTTTAACCCTTTGTTTTTGTGTGGGGGTGTAGGGTTGGGAAAAACCCATTTAATGCAAGCCATTGGTCATTATCGTTTAGAAATTGCGCCTTATTCTAAAGTGTTTTATGTTTCAACGGAAAAGTTTACCAATGATTTAATTACGGCCATTCGTCGAGATAGTATGCAGAGTTTTCGAGAACATTATCGGGAAGCGGATGTTTTATTAATAGATGATATTCAATTTATTGAGGGGAAAGAATATACCCAAGAGGAATTTTTTCATACCTTTAATACCCTGCATGAAGCCGGAAAACAAGTGGTATTAGCTTCTGATCGTCCGCCCCATCAAATTCCACGATTACAGGAGCGTTTATGTTCTCGATTTTCGATGGGATTAGTGGCGGATATTCAACCACCGGATTTGGAAACCCGGATGGCAATTTTACAGAAAAAAGCGGAATATGAAAATGTGCATTTACCCCGTGAAGTGATTGAATATATTGCGTCTAATTATCGGTCTAATATTCGGGAATTAGAAGGCGCTTTAATTCGTGCGATCGCCTATTTATCGATTTCGGGTTTAGCCATGACCGTAGATAATATTGCCCCAGTTTTAACCTCACGGGAAAAATTAGAGGAATCTTCCCCGGAAGCGGTGATGCAAATTGTGGGAGAAATTTATAAGGTTTCTATTGAAGATTTAAAAGGCAATTCTCGACGGCGAGAAATTAGTTTGGCTCGTCAAGTGGCGATGTATTTGATGCGACAACATACGGATTTAAGCTTACCTAAAATTGGAGAATTATTTGGGGGAAAAGATCACACCACTGTCATGTATAGTTGTGAAAAAATTTCCCAGTTACGCCACCAAGATCCTGATTTAGCCCAAACCTTAAGACAACTCAGCGATCAAATTAACTTTACCAGTCGTTCTCATTAGAATTATAGGGAACAGGGAACAGGGAACAGGGAACAGGAGAAGAAAGAATAGAAACCCGACATCTTGAGGGTGGGTTGTGGAAAATGTTGTGGATAACGCCAAAAACAGATAAGAGCCTTATGATATCAGGGAATTCCCCGGTTAAAGTCTTGCTGTTTTTCACAAGTTTTCCACAGGTTTTCCACAGGTCATCCCCTGAAAACCCTTGCATATCCCCTGCAATTTTCGACTCTCCAGGGGGATGAGCTAGGCAAATTCTGCTTATTTTATTGGGATCAAATCGAAGTTGGGTAAGGTATAATCAAAGGTTTGGTTCTCTCGTCAACATCAGAAACCGTTGGCGAGAGTTCCTCTGGGAACACTGATGAGTCTTAAGGTCATTATGAAATTTATTGTTGAGCAGGACAAATTAAGTTCTAATTTATCTTGGGTTTCTAGGGCAATTCCTTCTCGTCCCAATCATCCCATTTTATCTAATATTTTAATTGATGTAGATGAAGAAAATCAACGAGTCAATTTAACAGCATTTGATTTAAGTTTAGGCATTCGGGCGAGTATGCCAGCAACGGTTGAGGAGGGAGGAACTTTAACCGTCCCGGCTAAATTATTTAATGATATTGTTTCCCGTTTACCAGGGGGAGAAATCACCCTTGATGATGACATGGGAGAGGCAATTGTAACTTTAACTTCCAGTTCAGGACGCTATCAAGTTCGAGGAATGGCGGCGGAAGAATATCCAGAATTACCGTCTATTCAAGCCGGAGATTCAATTCATTTAGCAGCAGAATCTTTAATTTCTGGATTAAAAGGAACGTTATTTGCGACCAGTCCTGATGAAACGAAACAAGTGTTAACGGGGGTACATTTAAAGGTTGAAAATAATACGATAGAATTTGCCTCAACGGATGGTCATCGGTTAGCCGTTGTACAAACAGAAAATTTAAGTGAAACTGATCCCGATGAAGAATTAGAAGAATTTGAAGTGACTGTTCCTGCACGAGCTTTAAGGGAAGTGGAACGGATGGTGGCGATGCGAAGTGTAGAGACGAGCCATGGCGCGTCTAAAAACGATTCTCCGGTGGTAATTACCTTACGGTTTGATGAAAGTCAAGTTATTTTTGAACTAGGAGAACAACGATTAAATACTCGCAAATTAGAAGGCGCGTATCCCGCTTATCAAACTTTAATTCCCAAACAATTTTTAAATCAAATTAATTTGGATCGACGAGGGTTTGTGGGAGCTTTAGAACGAATTGCAGTTTTAGCGTCCCAAAAAAATGATATTGTGAAATGTAGCGTTGATCACGTTAATCAACAAATTGCTTTATCCGTAGAAGCCGCCGATGTGGGGAATGCGTTAGAATCTCTCCCGGCTCAAATTTCAGGAGATGAACCCAAGGAATTAGCCTTTAATGTTAAATACTTATTAGAGGGTTTAAAAGTATTTAATGCTTCGGAAGTTTCTCTCCAGTTGAATGCAGCAACTAGCCCGGTTATTGTTAATCCGTTAGGTGGGATTAAAATGACCTATTTAGTCATGCCTGTACAATTGAGAAATTAATTTCCTAGAAACCCGGTTTCTGGGAGAAACCGGGTTTCTGTATTAAGCTGTTAAAATTTCTTTTTTATGAGCAATTAAAATCGGTATCTTTTGACTAATATTTGTCAATTTACTTTCCATTTCAGGCGCATCTTGTAAGAGTTGATCTAAATTTGTCCGATCTTTTAAATCAGTTAAAATATTAAGAATAGGGATGGCTAAATCTTCATCTGCATGATCTAATAATCCCACAAGCTGTTGTAAAGCTTCTTTTGTACCTAAATAATATATTGCTCCTAATACTTCTGCTTTTATTTTGATACTTTTCTCAAAGTATTGAAGATGATTTTTGAGTTTTGGTAAAATTAAATCACTCCCTAAAAGACCGATAGAATTTGCAGCATAGGCGCGAACAGCTTCATCTTCGTCTAGTTTTAATAATGATTTTTCTAATGTTTCTATTGCTTCAGGTTCTCCCAATTCTCCCAATGCTTCTGCGGCTGAAGCACGAACTAAAGCAGAAGGATCGTTAATTAATTTACATTTAATTTGAGTAATAGCCTCAATATATTGCAATGCTCCCAAAGCTTCAATGACATCAGACCTAACAATTTCTTCAGGATCATTCAGTCTATCCATTAAGGCTAAACCCACTGTTTTAACCTGATCAATTCCCAGATAACCCAATGCGTACGCCGCACTAGAACGAATTGCAGTTTCTGGTGAGTTTAATAAGGGTAGAATATCCGGTACAGCTTCATAAACTTCATCATCAACTAACTTTAGTAATGCTTCAGCTTGTCTGGCTGCATTACCGGATCTCAAATCTTCTAAACTATTTGTCATATAGATTGATTGATCAAACATTTGTATCGACCTAAATATAGATAGAGGTCATTGGATTAATCCCATTAAAATTTACTCTCTAATGGTAACATATTGTCGTAGGGGCGAGGCGCGCCTCGCCCCTACAATGAATTGGGTTTTAATCATGATTAAAAGTCGCTATATAAAGTTTTTTTTCAATTTTAGATTAATATCAAACCTCACTAAAAGATTCTTGAAAATATTGTCGATATAATTCACAACTGGGAATCACTTGATTTCCATGAATATGAACTAACCCCATACTTTTTAATTTAAAGGCTTTTACTTGTTCGATTTTGATGGGGTGAGTTGTGCTAATAATTTGTTGATAAGCGGCAACTAAATCAGGATCTTGTTGAAGTAACCATAACTGTTCATGGAGATGATCACTATAAATTCCTATATCGGTGTTCGCTTGTTCTAACAACTCTGGAAGGGGAATATTTCGACGCACACAATGATCAAAAGCTAATCGCACTAAATAAGGAAATCCCCCAACAAATTCTGTAAGTTTTTTTAATTCTTGATCGGTTAAGGTTAATCCATACCTTTGAGATAAAATTTTAACTTGATCAAGATTAAAAGGATATAAATCAATACCTAAACCGACATTAAAGGGAGATTTATTAGTGTCTAAAGGAATGTAAATATCGGTGGAGTAAACTATCACAAATCTTAGTTTTTGCCAATTACTAATATCCCGTGTTTCTTCATGCCAAGATCGCAATAAAGCCAAGATATCACGCGCTAAGGACGGATACTCAAATAATTGATTAACTTCATCCATTGCTAATACAATAGGTTGCTGAATTTTCTCTAATAAATATCCTTGGAAATAGAGAGAGCTACTGACTAATGCTCCTACATCTTCATCCCAAAATTCATCGAGTTCCGATTCTAATCCTAACTGTTGAGTCACATTGGCACACAACCAACGTAAGAATTTTTCTGTTGAGGTAAAAACTAAACTACTCGCCAGATGAAGACTTAAACGAACCGGGTGATAATTTTGCTGTTGAGCATAATCTAAAATTCGAGCCATTAAAGAAGTTTTTCCCATCTTTCGAGGGGCTTTAATTCGCAGTAATGCCCCTTGATTTTTAATTTCGAGATAACACATTGGTTCACTGGAGGAACGCTCAATATAAAATATAGAATTAAGCGGAACCTGGCCTTCGGGAGATTCTAAAGAAATGGGTTTAGGTAAAACCAGTTCTGGAAAAACGTTAGGGATAATTTTAGTCCCTAATTCCCGGTCTAATAAACAGCGACAATTTGCTTTAGTCACTTTTTCGCCCACCAAGTCCGATAAGAGTTGCCAAAGGTGAGGGGCAACCCCATTTTTTAAATAACTCGGAGAATAACCATTCTCTTCAGCTATTTGATCGTAGGTTTTTTTTGTTTCTAATAAGGCTTCTGTTAAAATTATTTTTTGGATATAACTTAGGGGATTTTTACCTTTTGCTATGACTAAAGCTTCAGTTAATCCTAAAAGTTCCTCAAGACTTTTGACCATGATTAACCTCTATGTCCCTAGACTGACTCACTAGATCATCAGATCTGGGTATTTTAATGATTATGACAATAGAATACCTATTTTAATCATCTATCTCAATTCTAAACAAAAACTAACTTTTTGTATAGAGGTCAAGTTTAATCAATTGCTGACTCAAGAATTGATTGTTAAAGGGGTTAATCTGTTGGCTTTTCGGGTCAATTTATTGTCCCTTATTTATCTTTGATATATCCCTGGGTATGGAGAATAAAAATTTTGTTAAAAGTTTTTATCCCCCTGAGTCGATTCTAGCACTAAACCGGGATATTTTTCGTGGATATTACAGGTCGAAACTAGACTACACTGTACGGACTAAATCGATAGTTTTTTGGGGTTGTAGCCGTTTTTTTTGAAGTTGCATTTTAATCCCTCCTTTGGGTGCTAAAGTTACCCCTCGACGGACTGCTTTTACAGGTTGTTTTTCCAACAAATTTAACTCATAATTTAACAAAATGGTAGCTAACACTAACTTCATTTCATATTGAGCTAAGGCCATTCCTAAACATAAACGACTTCCGCCTCCAAAGGGCAAAAATTCATAGGGAGAAAACTTACGTTCTAAAAAGCGTTCGGGTTTAAATTGATCCGCTTGCGGATATAAGTCTTCTCGTCTATGGGTTAAATAAATACAGCCGACTACTAAAGTTTTTGGCGGTAATTGATAACCCATTAAATCTACTGATTCTTTATTAGTACGGGCAAATGTTAACATGACAACGGGATAAATTCGCAAAGTTTCTTGACAAACAGCCGTTAAATAAGGCAAGCGAAAAATATCCATTCCCTCAGCATTCAAGGGCAAATTTGTTAACTCTGACATTAATTTTTCATGGACTTCTGGCTGACGATAAATCCAATATAACGCCCATGACATCGCTGTAGCAGTTGTTTCATGTCCGGCAAATAAGAATGTTAGTAACTCATCTCGTAGTTCTTGATCCGTCATTGAGTTACCTTCTTCATCTTGTGCAGTCATCATTAAATGCAGCATATCCGTGCGAGATTCATCGAGGTTTTCACGACGTTCTCGAATTTCAGCATATAATAACGCATCAATTTGTTGGCGTTGTTTTAAGAAATATCCCCAAGGACTCCAAGAACCAAAATCTTGTTGTAAAATTGGAAAGAATAAAAAACTAGAACTGAGGGGGGATTTAAAAACGTCTAACATTCCTGATAATAGCTGTTTCAACTGACTATATCGTTCTCCTGTATATACCCCAAAAACAACTTTGAGAATCACATCTAAGGAAATTTCTTGCATGGTTTCTCTAGCAAGAAAAGTCTCTTTTTCTGAGAATTGATTGATAACTTTTTGGGTGATATCCGTAATTAATTCTCCATAGTCTCGCATTCTTTCCCCATGAAAGGATGGCATTAATAATTTCCGTTCTCGTTTGTGGCGATCGCCCTCCAACAAAAAGATAGACTTATTTCCCGTTAAAGGCTCTAAAATTGTATTCAAAGAACCCGGAGCTTCAAAGACATCATCGGTTAAAATTTTTTGAATGCCTTGGGGATGGCTAACAAAAATCCAAGGAGTGTTTACACCGAGAATATAATTGGTAAAGATATCCCCATATTCTCGAACATGGGTATCCATATAATCAAGGGGGTCAGCAATCCAATATCCTTTTTCTAGGAAAGCAGGACGTTGAGATGCCGGGGGAAGTTGTGTATTCATAATCAAAGTTTCAGTTTGTTCGAATTAGGTTAGAGTTTCTTCTATGGTAACGATATGGAAAGAATTTGCAACCGGGTTTAAATACTCCCATAACACTGTAATAACAGACTGATTTTTAACTTTTGTACAATTTATAGCAAGTCTAAATGATTTGTGATTAAAACCTGTAGGGGTTGGGTCTCCCAACCCAGGTGCAAAGAGGGTTGGGAGACCCAACCCCTACGATAAAATATTACAACCTATTTAGGACTGCTATATTAATATCTGATCTATCTATTTATTACAATCAATGAGTTTCATTAATCTCCCCTGTTGAAAAATATAATCATTTTTAGTGACAACCAATTGTAAAATAAATCTTAACTCAAAAAATTAGAATGACCGAAAAGGGATTAAACATGACAGCAACAACAATACCCGAATTTTGTCAAGGAATTCAATATTTTAGCGAGAGTTTCCCCGAATTTGACAGCTATGGTAAAACTCCAATTATTGCTGAAAATAGTGTAGCGATTTCTGATCCCCATGATGCCACAGCAGCCTATCAAACCTTACTTTATGCCGATGCCCTGCGTTATTTAACCTTACAAATTACCGCGAGTAAAGCCTCTGGACACCCTGGCGGATTTGCCTCTAGTGTAGAAGCTTATGCGGCGTTAGTGATGCTCGGTCATAAAAATATTATGACGGAAGTGGGACACCATGCTCCTGGGTTTTATAGCGCGGTTTTCTTAGATCGTTCCCTAGAGGATATGGGGATTTTCACGGTTCAACAATTGCGCGATCGCTTTCGAGAAAAACATGGACTTCTCGGCCACCTTTCCGGCTATATTCCGGGTCTACTCAACCCTGCTGGGCCATTAGGACAGGGACAACATTTTGCTATGGCGGGGGCGTTGTTACACCGAAATGTCCTATTTCCGTTCACTCTCGGCGATGGGGGCATGGGTGAACCCTACCCCATGAGTAGCATGATGCACTTCCACACCGCCTATCCTGACGTGACCAATTTCTTACCCGTGTTGGTGTGGAACGGTTACAGCCAAGAACATCATAGCATGGTTTCGACAAAAACCAATGAAGAAATGATTGCCTATTGGAAAGGTAACGGATTTTCCGAAGTTATTTTAGTCGATGCTAAAGAGTTTGATGATCAAAATCAACCCGGTAATTATGTTGATAGTACCGCCTTTTCGATTAATAAACGAATTGAATTTACCCAAGCCATTTTAGTGGCAATGGATAAAGCAGCAAAATCGGCTTTAGGGGGTCAATTAACCGTGTTTATTATTAAACAATTGAAAGGGGCAGGGGTTCACGCACGAGGCGCGAAATCTCACAACCTTTATCCAGGGGATACTTTAGATAGTCCCCACATTGTTAATGCTTTAAAAGAACGGGCGTTACCTGTCGCAGCTTGGGAATTAGTACGAACCAATTTAGAACGATCCAGTGGTGGCCCTGCTGCCAAAACCGTTGTCACTGAGTTTGATTACCACTTATCGGATTTGGGTGAATTACCCTTAGAAGAATATCCGGTTGGCGGTGATCCGAAAGTCGCCACAACAGCAATGGGGGCGTTAGTGGTTCATGTCGGGCAAAAAGATCCCCATTTTGTTGTGACCAATGCTGATGGAAATGCCGCTTCGGGAATTAACAATATTAACCAAGGATTAAAGATTATTCACCCAACAACGGATAATACTTATTTCCAACAACCCCAAGGGCAAGTTTATGAACCTTTAAGCGAGGATGCTTGTGCAGGTTTAGCAGTGGGATTATCGTTATTAGGAGCGAGAACTTTATGGTGTTCCTATGAATCTTTTGCCATTAACGGCGTTCCGATTTTGCAAACAGTAGCCCAAGCGATGGCCGAGTTACGACGTGCTACCCCCTCAACGGTTTGTTTATTCACCGCAGGAGCCTTAGAACAGGGTCGCAACGGTTGGACACACCAACGGCCGGAAATTGAAGCTTATTTCGCCGCCATGATGCGAAGTGGTAACGTTTTCCCGGTGTTTCCCCCCGATGCCAATAGCATTCAAGTGTGCTACGATTGGGCTTTAACCACCAAAAATAAGAGCATTATTATTACCGCGAGTAAGTCTCCGTTACCCATCCGCACGACGTTTAAACAAACTCGCCAAGGGTTAAAAGATGGGGCTGTTGTATTACAGGAAGTCCCAGGGGATAAAACCGTTGTGTTTGCAGTGATTGGGGATATGACGTTAATTCCGGTGTTTGAAGCGGCGGCATTTTTGGAAACGGAAGGCATTGGAGTGCGAATTGTTTCTATTATTAACCCTCGGCGTTTATATCGTTCTCACGATGTTTTATCCGAGACTTGTTCGGAACCGGATAACGATTTTGCCAGTGATGAAACCTTTAATCAACTGTTTGCTGGAGATGCGTTAATTGGAGTAACAGGGGGTTCAAGTTTGATGTTAGAACCGATTATGTTACGCAGCAATTCTAAGCGGGATACTTTTGCTTGGAAACGGGGCGAAACCACCGCCAGTGCTGGGGAATTAATGGCATTTAATGGCATTACTTCGGAAGCGTTGACGAAACGGGCAATTGAGTTGATTCATTAGTCCCCCTCTAACTCCCTTTTAGTAAGGGGGGATTAAAAAGCGGGTTTCTTTAACAAGAGTTGGCTTTTTTTAACTGTAGAAGAAACCACAAAGACACGAAGATACAAAGGGGGTTATTGTGGGTTATTCTGGTTCTTCCTCCGAACCAGGATAATATGAAACCCTGAAATCCATGCTATAGATGCTTCCTAAACCCCACGTAGAGACGTTGCATGCAACGTCTCTACCGATGCAACGTCTCTACACAATAGGGATGTGTAGCAAACGTTTAAAGATTTCATATAACCTACTCAGGGTTGGCTAAATTTTTAACTGGATTTCTCTATTTTTGCCTAAAATCTGAGATCACATAGCGATAGAAGAATAGCAATCAATCAATACCCAACTTAAAGCTATGTCTCAACCCGTCGATCTCAATCTGCTCAGAAACCAAGTTTTAAACGATCAACAAAATAATAGTAGTGGTAATGTTTACGTTGACGACAATGGAAATATTATCATCAATCCACTTAACCCAAAACCTAATCAGTCGAAGATTCCGGGTAAAGTATTTGCAGCTAGTTTAACTTGCGATCGTCAAACTGTTAGTCAAAAGCTCCCCAATAATACCCGTGAATTATATCACAATGGGGTCACAGGTTGGCTCTACGAAATTACCAGTCAATTAGGAGACGACTTCACTTTCTTTGCTTATAACGATGGGAGTCAATATCAGGTTTTAGTTGTCTTCCCCGAAGTTGCAGGTCTCTACGGTGTCCACGATGCACACCTCTTTAATGACGGAAGTATCTGTCTTCAAGATGGCGGTGGAATGCCGACCTTAGAATCAGCCTACGCCAAATCCGTTCTCTGGGCTAGTGGTTTTAGCATCTTTGCTCGCACTGGACAATTTCCCTTCTCAATCAATAACTACTAACAAAACAATGTGGCACAGGCATCTTGCCTGTGTCTTGCCTGTGTCTTGCCTGTGTCTTGCCTGTGTCTTGCCCGTGACTTGCCCGTGACTTGCCTGTGTCTTGCCTGTGTCTTGTCCCAAAATCAACAATTTTGAACTCATCATGTTATACATCACAACCTCAGTCATTGACGACATTGAACGAGATATTGCTCGTTATCAACCTGAACGAGGAGGCGCACTTTTAGGAATAGTTGGAAAACCAATTATTACCCACTTTATCCTTGATTCTCAGGGAATTACCAGTGGTGCTAGTTATTTACCTTCTCCCCAACTTACCCAACAAGTTCAACGTTTAGAATTGACCCAAGGATTAGAATTAAAAGGAGTAATTCACTCCCATCCGGGGGGTTTAGATCGTCCTTCTGGCCCCGATGAAGAAGCCATTCTCGAAGGATTAAATATCAACTCGCACTTAGAATATTTTATCGCACCGATTGTCACTTTAATCCAACCCTGGGGATATTCAAACCATGAATTAAAATTGGCTAATGGTAAAATCTCATTTTATGCTGGATATCGTCAAAGAAACAGAGTCACAATTGAACCCATCAAAGTTCAAGAAATCTCTGATCAAGAATTAAATCGTCTCCATACCAGTTTACCTACAACCCCATCTCAAATTCCTACTGTTTCCTTGGAAATTCAACAAGAGTTAACCCAAATCAGCTATGATTTTGGGATTAATAAAACTCCTGAATTTTTTATAACCAACCTTGAAGGTCATCCGATCCCCGCAGGTAAAATTATCCTGAAAAATGGGACAGAATTGCTATTTCTTTTTAGTTTATCCCATCCCGTTCATGCACCGCGACTTTTAGTTACTTTTCCTGAAACAGACACCCAAGAAATCAGTTTACCCTGGTTAATGTCTACCCCGTCTCAAGCTCGGTTACGGGTGGCAATTAAATCTCTCAAAGATGTAATTGAAGGACAAGAAAAATCTCGACAGGAGACTGAAACTCAGGGAAAGTTAGCCTCCGAAGAAATTATAGAAGAAAAGAACAATATTGGCTCATCCGAATGTTCAGAATCTTCTTTAGCTAAGGCTTAAAAACTTACTATTTGTAGTTGGGCTTTAGCCCCATCAAGGCATGAAATCCAACTACAAACTGATTAACTTCCTCAAACCATCTCTAATTTAAGGACAAAACCATGAATCAAATCCCTGAAGAAATCCAACAAGCTCTCTTTGCTCGTTCTCAAGGAATCCTAACTCAAGATATTATCAAAAAACGGATCTTAATTGTTGGTACAGGTTCAGTTGGTTCTTATTTAGCAGAAATTTTAACCCGCAGTGGTGTGGGTGCATTCACGTTAATTGATCCTGAACAAGTAGAATTAGCAAATCTCTGTCGCACTACTTATAAAGTTGAAGATATAGGACAATTTAAAGTTGACGCTTTGGCAAATCACTTGTTAGAAATTAATCCCTTGCTGCAATTAACAGTCAAACCCCAAAGTATTACTGATTTTTCAGCTATAGAATTAACTCAATTATTTCAAGAATCTGATTTAATTCTAGCTACAACAGATGAATTAAAAGCACAACGAGTGATCAATCATTTTGCCTACCATTGTAACAAACCTGCCCTATTTGTAGGAATCTATGAAGGTGCAAAAGGTGGGGAAGTAATTTTGTCTATTCCTGAACAAACTCCTTGTTATTTATGTGCAACTTCAATTCGTCATCAAGCTGAAGAAAATTTCGGAAAAGTAACTCGTAATGTTGATTATGGTACAGGTCGATTAATGGGTGAAGTGGCGTTAGCAGCCGATATCCATCATGTTAGTAGTGTAGCCGTCAAACTAACTCTCTCTTTACTATTACCTGAAGACTCGGAAGCTAATTTGAAAAACTTTGCTAAATCTGCTATTGAAAAAGGATTTACTTTTCTAACTTTATCAATGGATGCAGATTACTGGTTTTATCCTCAACTATTTGGAAATACCCCCGGACAGTACGCTTATCAAAGCGTTTGGTTAACTTCACAACGTCAGGAAACTTGTCCAGTCTGCGGCAAACCTGAACATCGCAATCATCCTTCCCGTAGTCTTTTAGATACACCTAAAGCGTCCGATTTACGGAAAGAATTCAATCAAGTTTCTGCTTAGTTTTCTTTCAATTGAGTTTCGGGGTATTTCGTGAATATTTGTAGAGGTAAACTTTTGTTTACCTCTACAAACGTATAGGATAATATTTATTTTTGTAGAAATTTAAGACTGTTAAATTCTGATTTGGAGCGGATATCTGGACATAATTATATCAGGTAAATATAGGTAATTGTTATGATAAATTTTGGATGAAAAAAGATTTTTTTATATTGGTATTCGCTATATTTAGTGTTATAGTAATATAATAACTTAAAAAACTATTGCTAATAATGGAGAACAAACCGTGAATGAAAAGGACAGGGACAATGATTCTTTGTCAGAGAACTCTGACCAGGTTAGTATCAAATTGATCGAGTTTATAAATAAAGATTTGAGGGATTTTTGGTGTAGTATCAGGACAACATTTTCTCAAGCATCTGACCCTGTTAAAAATTTGGCTGAAAAACTACCTGAAATATTTGCTGAGACTGAACCTGATGATAATTTGCGAGAGCAGAGGGTGATTTACCTAGCAATTGGCCAATTTATTCGGGATCATCTCCAGAAACCCCTTCCTATTTGTCTGAATGCGGTACACATTCTCCTAGAAGAAAAAAATTTGTCTCTTTTAGAAGATGGTGCGATCGGTGGTGATAGACTTATAGAAGATGTCAAAGAATTAATTGTTGCGATTATAATACATTATGAGCCAGAGGATAGTTTTATATACAACCGCAAAATAGAAATTTACTTTTTTAAAGATGGTTTACGTAAAGTTAAAAAAATTCCAGACTTAATAGATTGGGATGAACTACCATCTAAAATTCGTGGACAACGACTGAGGCAGGAAGAAATGAACATAATAACAATAACGTTATATCCAAAGGAGAAATAAACTATGAGAATTGTAATTGCTATAATTACAGCATTGTTAACAATTTCTGCGGGTGCAGCTTTCATTCTCTGGAATAGAGTTTTACAATGGGCTTTGGATAGTTTATTTCCTTGGGTTGAAGTAAATATTCCAACTCTCGCCCCTATAGTGCGCGAAGCTTTTGCTATTCTGGATAATATCGGTACACCTACTCGTAGAACTGTTAAACAGTCATGGGAAAAAGTGCGTCAATATTTACTCAAACAGGTATTACAATTTGAAAGACAATCATCAGATACATGGGTGAGAAGAGTTACATCTTGGTTGGTTCCTGTTCTTAAGAGTAATGAGCCAGTTCGTAAAGCAAAAAAAGTAACAACCGAAGAAGATGTTGATTGTTATGATGAATCAATGCCTCCCGAAGTCCGTCAAGCTTTTATTAGAAGGGAAGAAAAAATGACTGAGTTTGATATTACAAAAATGCAAGATGAAGAACTTGCACAAGATGATGATGATTTGACTTATGAAAATTAATTTTACTCAATAAAACAATGAGGTAAAAAATGAAAAGAGTTGTTTGGAAGCGAGTTTTAGAATGGGCTTTTGATAGTTTATTTCCTTGGGTTGAAGAAAAATCACCTATTTTTGCTCCAATAGTCCGTCAAACTTTTGCTACCCTAGATAGTATTATCATGTCTCCTATTCAGTGGGTTAGACAAATAACATTTAATAAAGCCCCAAAAGTGGTAATAGAGGAACAAATTGATTTTTATGATCGTGATCTGCCTGATGAGGTGCGTGAGGCTTTTATTAGAAGAGAGAAAAAAGATTAAGATGGGCAGGTAGATGAAAATTAATTTTATTCATAAACAAGAGGTTAAAAAATGAAAATGCGTGGTTATCTATGGATTATTATTGCTGGCATTGTTGTTACCGGAGGAATTATGTTCTTTGATCATTTAATTAAAGAAGCCGAAAAAGCTAATCGTACTGATATTGACCAATGGGTTGATCGTGAACTTGCAGAAATACTAGCTAGAAAATTGCATCAACCAGTGGAAAAGATTTTAGAAACTCTTACAGAAACACCTAATCCAGAATTGCTAACATTAATTAATGAAACTATCAATTCAGTTACTTTAACTTTTACACGCCAAGCTGGAAATCTTAATGTCCAAGTCTGTCTTGATGTAGTATGTGAGGATGAAACATCTTTTAGAATTACTACTGAACAAAATTGGGATAATTTACCTGAATCTATTCGCTCAGAATTTCTTCGCAGTGGCAGAAATACGACTTATCGAAATTGGGATTTTCCTTGGGTACAATCACAAACTGTATAGGAGATTTTTATGAGTTGGGGGCGCATTTTAGCCGTTGCTGTATCCATAGCTGTTCCTGTTATCATGGGGTTTCTTATAGCACGATTTTGGAGAGAGATTCGAGATCAAGTTGCTGCTTGGTTGCGTGAGCAAGGCATGGAAAATAGTATGCTAATGGATGCGTGGATCGAGCTTGATAATGTGATTGGTGCTGTTAGAAGTCGTATATTTGTTAAAGTTAAACCCCTTGGTGAAACAAAAATGATTTCAGAAACCACTTATAACCTAGATGAAATTGATGATCCTGATGTAATTGCTGAACTTGAAGCTAGGGGTCATCTAACAAAAGATATTATGGAATATCTTGAATAAATTTATTTGATTAAATAATTACTTTTTTGAGGAAACACTATGCCCACTTCTTGGAATCAACAACCACCAAAATCAATGAATCAAAATACTGATGAACCTTCTCCTTCTAAACCCGCTAAAAAAGGATTTTCTTGGTTAGAAAGAATGGAGACATTTATTGCTGAGAAACCTATCAGAAGCATGGATGATTTAATTGTCTCTGCCACCGTGCGAAATCGAATTGAAACGACACTTAATCGTTTGCGTTTCCATGATATATTATATAATGAATGGAATTTGAAAAAAATTGATCCTCATGGTAATCGAGTGGCGATTAATTTGTTTGGTTTACCTGGTACTGGTAAGAGTTTTTGTGCAGAAGCGATCGCCCATTATCTTCAGCGAAAAATTATTAAGATTAACTATGCTGAAATTGAATCAAAATATGTAGGTGAAACACCCAAAAATATTACTGCTGCTTTTAAAAAAGCAAAAGAAACTAAGGCTGTTTTATTTTTTGATGAGGCTGATTCTATTTTAGGTAAAAGATTAACTAATGTTACTCAAAGTGCCGATCATGGTGTCAATGTTAGTCGATCAACAATGTTACTTGAATTAGATAAATTTGATGGTGTAGTGATTTTTGCGACTAATTTGGCTGGTAATTATGATCAAGCATTTGTTCGTCGAATCTTAAGTCATATTGAGTTTGAATTACCAGATCGAGAATGTAGAATTAAGCTTTGGGAATACCTATTAGTTGCCGAAATTCCCAGAGATAATAATGTAACTCCAGAATGGTTAGGTGATGTATCTGATGGACTTGCAGGAGGTGATATTTTAAATGTGGTAATTGCTTCAGCTAGTTGCGCTGTAGAAAGAATTGGTGAGGAAAGAAAAGTTTTGCAAACAGATATTCTGGCAGAAATTAATCATGTTAGAACATCTAAAAGTAAAATTGGTTCTCGCTCACAATCAAATCGCAAAGTATCTGTAACTGAAATGCCAATTGAGGAATTACCTGCTGATGCTCGTGAACGTTATGATCAGATTGTTTCTGACAGTAGTAGTTAATAGTTAGTATCCCCAGACATACCCTTTATAATTCGTTCTTCAATCTGATTTTCTAATACTGAATACTGCCATTTTGCCTCTATGTCAATTGCCTTTTTGATAGCTTGCTTTGCCATGTTAACGTCACTTTCAGGAGGATTGTTAGAAATTAAAATGGTTTTAAGATCGGGGTAATTTCTTAATAAATTATACCATTGATTATAGTTACGTTCATAACTATAATCACGATTGTAATAACTATAACTTAGGTAATAGTAATAATCTGGATTCTTTGATTCGTTTAAAATACCTATAGCAGAATTTAGGTACGAAATCGCTGAATCGTAATTTTTCTTATTAAAATAGCTCAATCCAATCCAGTAGTTATAATCATAAGTCTTGGAATTAGGATCAAGTTGATTAGCCTTGTGAAAATCATTAATAGCTTGATCATTTTCGCCAATGCCAAAGTAGCAGAAACCCCGAATCCAGAAGTAGTTAGCTACTTTTGGATTAATTTTAATTGCTTCATTTAGAGCATTAATACCTTGACGATATAATTGAATCGCTTGATTGGATTTTTTTTGATCATAAATATTAAAAATTTGCTCCGTAGCTTTTAATAGAATGGATAAGCCTTGTTGGTAAAAAATGAAACCTAGTAAATAATGGTAGTCAGCTATTTTTCTGTTAATTGAAATAGCTGTTTGAGCATCATTAATCGCTTGATCATAATTAGATTGATTACAGTAAGCTCTACCACGCTGCCAATAATAATCAGATTCTTTCTTCAGCCTGATAGCTTGAGTGCAATTTTCGATCACTTTTTCCCACTCATTTTTTTGATGATATGCTCTAGCATATTGATAATAGACTTCAGCATTTTCTGGAGTTAATAAAATAGCGCGATCGCAATCTTGAATTGCTTCGTCGTATTTTCCTTGATTATAGTAATTTAATATTCTCTGTATATAAGCAAAAGTAGTTTTAATCCGAGCAATTTTATTTTGAGGATATCTTTTTAAAAGTTTTTCACCAAGCTGAATTACTAATTGAAATTTTCTTGCTCTTTCAGCTTGAATAAGTTCACCTAATAATTTTAATAACTCATCATCTCCATCACCATGCCCAGTTTGTCGTAAGTCGTTAAAGATCAAAGGTTTTCCATCAGCATACTGCTGACAAATCACAGGAAGCCAAGCAATACCCGGATAAATATTTTTGTATTTATCATGTATTTTCTTTCTCGCTTCTCGTAAAGCATCATGTAAATACCTCTGTCCATCCCCTCCTGCAAATGCTGTCAAGAAATCCTGTAAAAACATTTGTGCTACAAAATCAGGTACTTTTTCTCGCATCACAATAACTTGAGGTAAAGCTAAATCTTCTAATTGCTTCGCTAAACCTAAACCTTGACAAGAGTTAAAAATTACTAATTGTAATGATTTTTTTACTAAAATCAACTCTCTGAAAGTTTCTTTTAATTCATCAATGCTAATAAGTTCTTTTTCTTGATTTTTATTAATTTCTAAGAATAAACGTCCTTTAATCTCATTTTCTGCTTCTTCAGTATCACTATGTCCAGAATAAAAAATAATTTGCCAATCTTTTTCCCAAAGTTTATTTATCAACTCTTTGTGACTTGGCTGAGGCAGAATTTCAAGATCAGCACCTAATTTAGCACCTAATTTTTCAACAGCTTTAATATCTGATTGGTAATCAACTTTTTGAGATTTTTCTAACTCTGGTTCACCTAAAATTTGTAAGATTTTAACCTTGCCATATTTATTATATGTTCTAGTTACTTTTTCTTTTTTTAATGGACTAAAAGAAAATTCACTTTGAGGAAAATACTTACTAAATAATTCCCAAACGTGCCAGGGAAGTCGTCTTAAATTATAATTATCTGTTTGAATAATAACTCGAATTTCATCATCTTTATGTAATTCAACTAATAAAGTTGTAATGAGTTGACTCCAGCTATCATCTTGAGATTTAAGCCAAGTTTTGACATAATTTTCTAATTGTTCATTGAGCTTAGGAAATTGTGGTTGCTCAATACTAACTTCTTGAGTGGAAGCTATTGGTTTAATTGCCAGATTCAAAGGACGACCCAAATTATCTTCAAAACCTTTTCTCCATTGATCTAAAAATTTTTTTGTTAAAGAAGAAGGTGCAGACGGTAAAAAACTATTAAGATCACGGTCACTTCCTTTAATACCATCTGTACCAATACTCACAGTGACAGGAAAACCCTTTTCAAAACTTCCGTTTCCAAATTCAAAGATGACCCATTTTTTCATGATTATTTACTTTTATAAAGCAATATATTGAACAAGATTAACACAATTTTTCTGGTGGTGCGCCATCCTCTCCCATCTGAAGTAAGATGGGAAAACCTTGATTAATGTCACTTTCACCAATTTTAAAAATAATTAATTTACCCATTGTGGTTACTCTGTTGGTGGTATTTCACCTGCCGTTATTAAAAGATTAGCATAAAGTTGTGGATTAATGCGAAACCCTGCTAGATTGATTAAATCATCCATAACAGGTTTTATATTGGCAATAAATCCTCTTTGTTTAGCGATTAAAAGAATTCCTAAAATCCCAATCAAATTGAGATTTAACATCTTAGCTGCATTCCTACCTGGATTTTCGTCTATGATCAGTAAATCAGCTTTTAATTCAATGGCTAATGCGATCGCTTCTGATTCACCTGGATCTATTTCCGTTTTTCACTGTTCAACTAAAGCTAAATTACTAACAGTTTTAGTTTCAATCCAACCTAGAGTTTTAACTTCTTTTGTACCCGGTACTTCATAGTCTAAATTTGCCATTTCACTATAAACAGCTTGAGGAATGATAATATTGCCATAGATATTTTGAAGTAATTCAAGTTTACCAATGGCACAAAGATTAGTAATGGGTGATGTATTACTGACAACAATCATAATTCACCAAGTCTTTTTAAGGTTTCAATGTCATCTTGAAAATCCTCAACATCATAATTAACACAAACCCCTCTTTTAGACATTTCTTTTTGAAATTGAATTAAGTGCATTCCTGCTAAACGGCGAGCTTGTCCTGTGCTAATTTTTTTCTGTTGATAAAGTAAAATAGCTAACTCTAATTTAATGTCATCTTCTGACATTTTAGCAGATTTTAAGATTTCATCGGGGATAGTGATATTCATAGTTTTAATCCTTTTTGACGTAATCCTAATGTAATTGCTTTGGGAACTTGTTCATCCATATACAAAGCAATAGTCATTAAATTAATCCTTTGGCTCTTAAATCTTTGACGATATGAGTTTCGCCAGTTTCTTGACGCATTTTATCTACCCATTGCTCGATTCTTTCCATTTCGGCATCAAGTTCTTGTTGATGATCCCAATAATAGGATAACGCCGCATGAATTTTACTCAGGGAAACATGAGGGTAGTTTTCATGTAATTCTTCTGGAGTCCATTGGTAGGCTTTTACGGAAGTCATTAATTCTACTACTTTCATGGTTGTTCCTGCAATAATCGGAACATTATTTTCATTCAGTTGAATATGTTTGTATTCGGTAGTTGTTAGGGTCATGATTTTAAGAGAATGGTGATCAGATTGATCTGAGGTGGTGGGTATACTCCACCCTACAATTATAGCAAGAAGTTTTCTGTAATGCTACTCTCTTCTAAACTAACTTTAACACTGAATTGATCTCCCGGTTCACCTGTAAATTTAAGTTGTAACCAATTATCAGCCCTCGCTTGTGCTTCTAATTCAGGGATAGGATTACCTGTTTCATCTAATACACTCAGTTTAACTTCATCTGGTAAATACATTGCATCAGCAGACGGATATAACCGTAAATTTACTTCTATTTCTCCTTCGCTAAGTTGTTTTTGTCGAAGAATTAAGATTACGGTTTCTTGAGGAATTTGCATCCCTAAACGAATGACTTTTGCTCCATTCACTTCTGGCTGTTCAGTATTAGCTGCTTGTAGGCTACGAGCAGGTTGAATACTAAGCGTTAAAGCTCTTTGTTCAGGTTGCCATCCATTGCCAAAAACACCTGAAAACCACTGCTGTAGCTGAATTAGATTTGTTTCTTGCTCTAAAGAGTTAATAGCATTTGCTAAAACATCAGGTAGTTGATTAAGCTGTTTCCAAATATTCAATAAACTCAAGGCTTCAAAAAAAGTTTGAGGATTTCTGTGTAATTGACTCAGATCTATTTCTGATTGTGGGACTTTCTCCAAAAAGTCAAGGATATTAGCTTGCCAATTTTCTGCGTCAATCTCAATGATGAAATAACCAATTCTATCTGAAAAAGCTTCAGGAGGAATATAACAAAATTCTGAATCGGGTAAAATAGCACGACATTCAACTTTCCCCCAACCTTTTAAAGTTAAATCAGATACATCCATAAAATAATCAGTGAAGTAATCTGTACGATTATTTTCTAAAAACAATTCATCAAAATTAGTCTCAATATCAAGATATTGACAATAAGAGTGAATAGCGCATCTACTTAAAGTATTGAGATAAATTTGCTGTTGTTTTTGAGGGTGTTCATGTTGTTGACTCAACTTTTTAGCTAAATCAAAATCTCGCTTTCTTAAAAGAATGGTAATCGTTAAATCCTTAGTCATTTCTGTTAGATGTTTCATGGTATTGTACCTCTTTTTATTGAATCTTAGAATGAATTTGTCTCTCTATTATAGATATTCTTGGCGAATTTCTTCCCAATCCGATAAATATCTACCAATGTATTGATTTAATTCAGCTTTTCTTTCCTCACTCTTTTCCAAATAGTCAATCCAACGATAGGCGGTCGAGTGAGGATTTTTTGTGTTAACACCAAACTCAAGAGCAATTTCTCTCGCAGATTTTCCCTCTAGTCTTAGTAATAAAACTTTTTGGATAGTAATAATTAAGGACAGGCGGAGAAAAAAGTAACCGATTAAGGAATTAACTTCAAATACAAAAATAAAGAAGTTAAGATGAGTTTGAATTCGCCAGTCTTGATAATCTATTGAGACGTTCTTTTGGAGTTTGATTTCAGGGTCAACTGTAATAATCTCTCTGATTTTTTGACCAGGACTCATAGAGTCATCCGGTGGACTAATGATCTCTGTTTGTACCTTTTTAAGTTGTTCTTGTTCTCGTTTGATTTTACGAAACTCATCCTTGATTTTATTGTTCAAAATCTGGATAAACCACGAGATAAAAAGTTCGTCACGAATTTCATAATTTGTCAGTGATTTATTCAAAGAAATAAAAGCGTTATGAAGAGCTTCATGTAAGATATCTCTATGCTCAGAAATATATTTATTTTGAAAGGTTTGAAATTTTTCAGATTTAGGAATCAAACCTATTAAATCACTGACAATTTTCTGACGCTCTCTACTCTTTAAATCATCAATTTTTTTAGCTTTACTAGCTAACTGTTTAAGTTGTTGGTCAAATTCATAATCCATAAAACTCCGAGTCTGTGATAAGATATAAATATACCAAAAATTTAAACAGACACAATCTGATAAATCATCACCCATTAACGCTTTCAGAAGCAGAGGGGGGTTGATTAACAGTTCTTTTTGCTTACGAGTAGGCTTTTGGCTGTTGATCCTCATATTAGCCTGATTAGACAAACGTGGATTAACTGCTTTATCATTTGAGCGGAAGTTGCTTAACATAATCCAGACCTGTGCTTTTTACTGAATCAGTAACGCAGCCATCTTTCTCTTTTTATGCAAACTTAGGGGGAATTTATGTAAAGTTTTGTAACATCACCTGACACTAGGGGGTAACAAGGAGGTTTGGTTTGGTAAGGTGCGATCGCTATAATCCCAAAATAGGGTCACTTCTGCGAAACTAGATGTTTAATTCTTACAATAACCGTATTCAAAGCCCACGTCTTTCAAGCGTGGGATGTAGAATACCCGCCTTTAGGCGGAGTAAATAATCCTATGTTATCATGGTTAACATGATAAAAGTAACTCGGACTATTAAGTTG
>NZ_JADEWU010000056.1:0-38039 GCF_015207485.1 Planktothrix mougeotii LEGE 06226 | reverse complement strand
CATCTTTCCCACTATAGTTCGCATCGGTACTGGTAGCAGCTTGCAGTTGAATTGTATAGGCTTGATTTGCATCAACTGTATTATCGGCTACACCCGTTACCGTAACGGTTTGGGCGGTATTCCAGTTGGCTGAGGTAAAGACTAAGCTTTCCGGGGCTACGGTTCCTTCTGCGGTGTTGGAACTCACCACCGGAATGGTGACATCTGCCGTGGGTTGAGAATCTAATTGCACCGTAAAGGTAGCTGGTTTACCGAATTCATCGGTAGTGAGTCCGGTGGTCGGAGTGACGGTAATTCCGGCAACATCAACGTCAGTATTCGTAACAGAGACATCCGTTGCATCTTTACCGTTATAGTTCGTATCGGTACTGGTAGCAGCTTGCAGTTGAATTGTATAGGCTTGATTTGCATCAACTGTATTATCGGCTACACCTGTCACCGTAACGGTTTGGGCGGTATCCCAGTTCGCTGAGGTAAAGACTAAGCTTTCCGGGGCTACAGTTCCTTCTGCGGTGTTGGAGCTAACGACCGGAACGGTTACATCGGCTGTGGGTTGAGAATCTAATTTCACCGTGAAGGTATCCGTTGTACCGGATTCATCGGTGGTTAGTCCGGTGGTCGGAGTAACGGTAATTCCGGCAACATCAACGTCAGTATTCGTAACAGAGACATCCGTTGCATCTTTGCCACTATAGTTCGTATCGGTACTGGTAGCAGCTTGCAGTTCAATCGTATAGGCTTGATTTGCATCAACTGTATTATCGGCTACACCCGTTACCGTAACGGTTTGGGCGGTATTCCAGTTCGCTGAGGTAAAGACTAAGCTTTCCGGGGCTACAGTTCCTTCTGCGGTGTTGGAGCTAACGATGGGAATGGTTACATCTGCCGTCGGTTGAGAATCTAATTTCACCGTAAAGGTAGCTGGTGTACCTGATTCACTGGTCGTTAATCCGGTGGTAGGAGTAACGGTAATTCCGGCAACAGGAGCCTCCGCAATTTGAACCGTAACATTTCCGGTGACGGGGGGATTTATACCATCACTGAGGCTATATTCAAAGCTGCCATCTCCGATAAAATCTGCTGTAGGCGTAAAGATGACGTTACCGTTTTGTAGTTCTACAGTCCCGTTTTGAGGATTGCTAACTGCCGTAATACTCAGGGGATCGTTTTCAGGATCAGTATCACCGTCTAATAAGGTGGCGACAGGAATCGTAACAGGGGTATTTTCTGTGCCCTGAACTGTATCTGCATCGGCGGTGGGGGGTGTATTTGTTAACAGATTGATTTGTAGGGGTTGAGCATCCAATGTATAACCGGATGCTGTAGAGGATCTTGTAAAGTTAATGGTAGCTCCATCAAAGGATGGTAAAGCAGTAAAGTTAGCTGTATAAAGAGTGACAGGATAAGTTTGAGTGGCTCCAGGCCAAGCACTGCCCAAATCTGTCCAACTGTACAAGATAAAAGAGTCTGTACTGGGATCGCCATCATCTGTTTGCGCTGTTTCAGTGCTTTCTTGAGGGCCTAATGTCAGAGGTGCAGAGAGTGTATTACTAAGATTCGTGAAATCGAGTTCTTGAGAATTAAAGTGTAATCGAAGACCTAGCCCTGTTAAGGTTGGATCGCTGGGATTAGCCGTGTTATATGTAACATCAAATGAAATAGGATTATCCGGTGAGGCATTTATTGTTGTTGGGTTAGCTCTAATAATTTGTTCTGGCATTTGATTCAAACTCCTTACAATATTAAATCAATGAGTTGATCCTTTAAAAACAACCGATTGAATTATTAATATAATATACTTTTTGTTTTCATTACATCAGCATCTCTTAACTTTTTTTAATATTTTAATTTAATAAAAAATATGACTGATTAGTTTGATTTTAATTATTAAATAATAATGAGATTTTATGATTTTTAAAATCACTGAAAAATACTTTCTGGCGAGGCTCCTTTAAAAGGTTATTACAAAATATAGCACAATGATTGTCATGGCTAATCAAAATTACCAAGTGCCATAGCTTTTCCAATAGATAATTTTTGTATGGCTTTTTAGGTAGGGAAAATTTTAAAAGTAAAAGAGTGATCAGATGATCACCCTTTTACGATTGACTTTAGATCAAAGAGACTGAATTATTTGAGGCAATAGGAGGCATATACAAACCCAAGAATTCTTCTAATTCCTGACTCGTTGTACGAGTTGCGCCTGTTCCCAGATATGCAGGATTAGCGAGTTGATCCCCACGGAAACCAAACAAATATGCAAGTTGAATGACACCATCTGTTAAAGCATCTGGCGTGCCATTGCCATCAACATCCAGCATATTGGTTTGAGCTTGCTCTAAATAATTTGAAATTTCATCTGGATAGATACGTTGTCCATCACTAGCGACTTTTCCATCAGTTAAACTATCCTCGGTGAAACCAAACAGCGAGCTTAAACTGAGTAAACCATCCGTTAAAGCATCTGCCGCACCATTCCCATCAATATCCAACTCCCGACGCACAACATCAAGGGTATAGTTAGGATTGGTCGCCCCATCTTTACCAGCGACTTTGATATAGACCGGATCATTGCCAGTGGGGAAACTAATAGACTCATAGTTGCGATCGCTAGTTAAAGAACTATCAATCAAAGTTCCGTCGGCTTTGTACAATTGCAGATCCAGGTCGCCTTGAGCGTTATCAAAGTTAATCGTGATCGCATTAGGATAACGTTCAGGAATCCGAGTTGGCGTGATCATGTACCAGTCAGTATCTCCTGTAGTAATACTCAGACCCGGAATACTCAAGGAATCGTTTGGCCCTAACTCACCCAAATCATGGGCTTTTGCCTGACTGTTATTGTTTCCATTGCCTTCTAAAGCATCCGAGGTAATTCCTTCTCCGCCTCGACTAATAGCGGCAGCCGGGGCATTGACCTTCAGGCTATATTCCGGGTTAGGAGCATTACCCGCCACCCTGACAAAGTAAGTTCCTGCGGTTTGACCAGCAAGACTGACGCTTTGAGTTCCCGTTGCCACTGCCGCAGAATTGACTGCTAAACTGCCATTATCTCCAGCTTTATAGAGTTCTAAGGTGAGGCCAGCAGTTGTAGCAGAGACCAAGGAGATACTATTGCCATCAGTACCATCACCCTCAATTTTAAACCGATACCAGTCTTGATCATCGGCCGTATCCAGATTCAGATTAGAGAACGTATATTCTGAACCCGCTAAATTGCCCAGATAGTAGGCAGCACTGGCCGAGTTGTTGTTTTGATTACCCGTAATATTGCCACTTAAATCTGTGGTTTCAGCAGCGTCAGGAGTAATCCGTTGACTGCGATTGCTGGCTACAGCACGATCACGACTGGCGAAAGCGGTGAGGAATTGAGTCCATTTGGTATCGGCGGCAAAGTGGAAGTTATTACCATTGTAGGTACTTTGATAACCAGAACCATTCACAGGAGGCAGGTAAATACTCAGACCGTTTGCTCCAGAGTAGTTTACTTGGTTGATGACTGCCGCTTGCAGAGCTTGAGACACTTGACGAGCCGCATCCCCAATTGGGCCATCTAAACGATTATCAACCGCCTGCATGAAGCCACCCAAATCCCGCTCATCTTCAATGTAAAAGGTTCTGGCTTCTGAACGCGCTTGAGTAATCGCTTGCCAATCACTATCGCTGGCATTAGCGGTAGCATCCACAAAGGCATCCAATTTAGCTTTAAGATTATCTAATGCGGAAGTGCGGATAGCAGACTGAGTTTCACTATTGTTATAAAACTCACCATAGGCATCGACAATCGCACCGCCCATTTGTTCAGCATCCAAGCGACCGCCTCCATCCGCCAAACGTTGGAACCAGCCCGCGTAATCCCAACCATCACCCGGCTCTGGGTTTTGGGCACCCACAAACACATCGGTTAAGTTTTTCAGGTCGTAGGTTGCTTCGGTTAAAGCCATCAGACAGGCATCTAAACCGACGACTTGCAGGCTATCTCCTAAACCGGCATTGGAAATTGCACTTGTCAGTTCACTCACCGATAAATTAGCATTACCGCTTGTCTCATCCCAAGCTACACCACTGCGACCACCACCATGATCCCAAACCACAACGGCATAGTTTTGTGCGGCGTAGTTATTTTTACCCCATTGGATAAAGTCAGTCAGGGTTTGGGGATCACCCATATTCAACTCACCCAAACTGGTTAAGTTGCTAGAAACCGTAGAGGTATTAAAGTCTTGTTGAATCACACCCCGACGGGTATCTACCCAATTGCTAGAGACATAACCGGGTGCGCCGTCATACTGAACCACAACATTGACATTATCGGGCAGTCCGATGGATTCCATTTCATTAATATCATCCAGACCTGCTGCTGCGAGGTTGTTGTCCCCGGCAATGTAGACCATAATCGTCCACTGATCCGTGGATGTACCGGGGTTCACACTTGCCGTTTCCGGTGCATTCAAGGACAAACTGTAGGGGGAAGGATTCGCTCCTGAAACCTTAGCATAGTAGGGGGTGTTACCATCACCAGGCAGTCCGGCTAAGGAGATACTGGCTAATCCTGAATCGGGTTGAGAAACAACCGGGTAATTCGAGAGCGGATTTCCGGCTTGATCATACAATTCCAGGTTTAAATTAGCGACGGAATCGTAATTGATAAAGATTTGGTTGTTTTCGGTACTATTTCCTGCGGGAGTAAATTTAAACCAATCCACATCCGTGGGATTGTGAATGCTCAAACTCCCTTGAGTCGAGGTCAAATCTTGAAGAACAGTGGCTCCGGTTCGTTCGTTGTTACCCGGTTCAAACTGATCAGCGGCAACATCTAAAGAACCTCCGTTTCCAAAGGTGGGAGTGATCTGTAACCGATAATTGGGATTAGTTGCCCCCTCATAACCGTAGGCTCGGACGTAATAAGTGCCTTGGGCTGCGGCATTAAAGGAAACGGTTTCAGTGTCGCTCGTTCCTTGGGATTGGCCGATCAGTTGGTTATTACTATCCCGAACTTCCAGATCCACATCTCCGTAGTCATGTTCAAAGGTGAGCCGAACATCGACATTTCCGGCACTCGTTTTTCGGAATTTGAACCAATCATCGTCCGCGGCTTCAAGGGTCAAATCGGTGAGATCAATTTGATCTTGAATAGCACTGACAACCCGCGTCGGATCGGCACTACGAGTTGTACCGAGGTTACTAGCGGTTTCAAAAGTATCATTGTCCTCGTAGTTGTCTCGGTTAATCGTCGTGTTCCCAGGATTAGAGTTAGGATTATTGGGATCGGCAACAGGAGCATCCACCTGAAGCTGGTATTGAGGGTTAGTCGCTCCGGCATAGCCAAAGACTTTCACATAATATTCACCGGGGATAAGTCCCTCTAAGGAGATACTTTCAGAGTTACTGGTACTTCCCGAACTTCGCAGGAAGGTTCCCGCAGCATCATACAGTTGAACATCGATATCCCCTAAACTGTGTTCAAAACCATTAACAATAACTTGATGGGAGGATAAACCCGCACTGCCTAAGTTAAACTTGAACCAATCTTCATTATTGGCGGCATGAATGTTGAGACTGGGAATTATCGCGTTATTGAGGACAAGGCTTGCTGTCTCTCGACTATCATTTGGTTCCCGGAAGTCGGGTTGAATTCCTGCGGCGCTAGATGATGTCACCGGAGCAGTAATCGATAAGCCGTAACTGGAATTACTGGCTCCCGCATAACCATAGACTCGGACTTTGTATTCTCCAGCTGGAAGATAAGCCAAGCTCACTTCTTCATTAGCATAGAAACTGTAGGAACCACCAACAACTTGCCCATTAGAATCGTAAACTTCTAAATCTAAATCTCCCGATTGGGTTGAGTTGATTGTAATCTTATCGTTGAGTCCTCCGATTTGAGTTGTTGTAAATTTGAACCAGTCATCATCATTAGAGTTAATCTTCAGATCGGTAAAACTGCTTTCTCCACTGAGGAGTTTTGTCTGTAGATCGGTAGCCTGATCTGAAGTATCATTTTCTTCAAATTGATCATCTCCGGTATTATTGATCGGGCTTGAGGAAGTTGAGGTAACAACATTGAGGTTATAGTTATTCGTTGCTCCAGCATAGCCGTAGGCATGAATATAATAATCGCCTGCGGGTTGACCGACCAGACTAATCGTTTCAGTGTTGCTAACTCCGTAGGAACCTAAATATTGACCCGTCGGTGTTAACACTTCTAGGTCTAAATCCCCTAGATTGTGCTGAAAATCTATACTGACGTAATCACTGGCTTGGGCTGGGCTGTTGAGTGTAAATTTGTACCAATCATCATCTAAAGCCCTCAAAGCGATAAAGGTTTGTTGTCCGACGGGTAAAATAGTTGCTGATGTTTGAAGATCATTGTCTTCAAATGGATCATCGCCGCCCGTCGTCGGTGCTGTTCCTCCTATAGCATTAATATTTAAACTATAGTTGGGGTTCGTTCCTCCATAGCCCGTCACCTGTGCATAGTATGTGCCACCGGGTAGGGAGTCTAGGTAAATGGTTTCGCCATCCCACCAATTATAGGAACCGCTAACGTAGTTGCCAGATTGATCGTACAAATAGAGGTCAAGGTTGCCTTGAGCGTTACTAAACCCGATATTAATGTTACTCCCAGGGATCGGATTTTGGGGAACCGTAAACTGGAACCAGTCATCATCGTTGGCGACTAAGTTGTTGGCAGAAAATTGACCATTGGATAGCTCTAATTGCTTTGCTCCTCCCAGGGAGTCATTTTCTTCATACCGATCATCTGTAACTGTAGTACCACCCGTAGTTGCATTCAGCGTTAATTCGTAATTAGGGTTTGTAGCTCCAGCCCAACCAATAACTTGAGCATAGTAGGTTCCTGCACCCAGTCCACTTAAAAGAATACTTTCGGTGTCATTTGAACCTGATGTTGAACTGCCCACCCAGTTGTTATTTTGATCGTACAAATAGAAGTCGAGATCCCCTAGACTGTTCTGAAAGTTAATCGTGATATTACTACCGGGGGCTTGATTTCCTGGTAGGTCAAATCTGTACCAGTCGGGATCGTTGGATTGAATGTTGGCAATATTACCGTAGTAACCTAAGCTGATGGGAGTGGCTGTTTCTCTCGTGTCATCTTCTTCTAAAGAATCTGCAATACCATTATTATTTCCACTACCAGCAGAAGTCGCATTAATTGAAAGGCCGTAGGTAATGGGTGCAGCGTTGGGGTTAGCTGGGTTAGCGTAATCAGAGTACCCCCAAACATCGGCATAATAGGTTCCCGGAGTTAGATAATCTAAGGGAATAGTTGCGCCATTCGAGTAGCCATTAGAAAAGTTATATGAACTGTTAACCCAGTTGCCATTTTGATCGTACAAAGTTAAGCCTAGGGTGGCTATCGAGTTAACAAGATTCGCACTAATATTGCTACCAGGACTCGGATTTTGGGGAACCGTAAACTGGAACCAGTCATCATCGTTGGCGGCCAAGATTAAACTGTTGTCAGAAAATTGACCATTTTGTAGTTGTAATTGCGCTGCTCCTCCCAGGGAGTCATTCGGTTCATACCGATCATCAACGGTAGTCGCAGTAGGAGCATCAACTGTAAGACTATAGTAGGGGTTGCTGGCTCCATTGTACCCAATCACTCTGGCATTATAAGTACCAGCCGCTGCATTGGGAATACTGATCTGTTCTACATCTCCAGAAGTAGCGGAGGAACCGACTAATTCATTCGCGCTATTGTAAAGTTCAAAATCTAAATCTCCCTGATCATTGAGGAAATCTAACCGAACATTCAAAGTCCCCGTATTGGCGGTTTCAAATTGGAACCAATCTTCATCATTGGACTGAAGCACTAAACCATAGTAGGGGTTCCATCCTTGGAGCAGGCCTAAGTCGCCAGTTCCGATAAAATCATTTTCTTCATAGGGATCATCAATTGCTGCCCCAGAGGTTGGCGAGATAGTTAGGCTATAGTTGGGGTTACTAGCACCATTCCACCCGTAAATCTGGGCATAGTAGGTTCCGGCAGGGAGATAGCTTAAGTTAACGGTTTCGTTATTGCTAGAGCTAGTAGAACTTCCTAGCCAAGTCCCGTTAACGTCAAGCACTCGCAGATCTAAATCTCCTAGTGCGTGGTCAAAACCAATCTCAACATTTGTTGAACCGCTACCTGTGGTTTGAAACTGAAACCAATCATCGTTATAAGAATCAATACTCAAGTTGGGTATTGATAAGGCTGTACTGACTACTCCTAAGTTAGCAGCCCCTCCTCCCAGGGAGTCATTCGGTTCATATAGATCAGGCATAATTTTTCACCCTCGATTATCTAACAATCATCAAGTTGAGTCTAGGCTATTAGATTTAATAGCCAGGAATATCGCTAACCCAACAAACTATCTAGCGCAACGAAGTTTATTGAGCAGAGAAATATTAAATAGGAATAATGCGTCCTGTTGTGCAGAACGGTTTCAGCAATTTTAGTAGCAGGTCAGTGAGAAATTTGGGGTGGGGGAGGAGGGAACCCTGTGAAAGTCAAAACGAGTAAGGTTTAAGGCTTAAAACAGTTGGAAGATGTATTCAATCTGAAACTAAGTATATCATCTCATTCCGAATTGGATCTAACATTTTTCAATTTTTCTGGGTTTTGAAACAAAATTTAATGAGACTATACATTTCATTAAAGATAGAATTAATAAAGCTAAATTTAAGCCGAAGCCTAAAACTTAAGATTAATTTAAGTTTTACTCTAACAGCAGTAAAATTATTAACACTGACTATCTATGCGAGAATCTGATATTTTGCGTTCCCTAGAACCCCAATCTCCTCCCTCTATTTCTTCCCCAGTTTCAACTTCTCCCCCTAGTACGGAGTTATTGATGCCATCACCAGGAATTGTCACGACTCCTCATACAACCGTATTAGTAATTACGGGAATGCACCGTTCAGGAACGTCCTTAATTGCCACTATTTTGCAAGAAGCTGGTGTCTATTTAGGGGATCAATTAATTGGAGCTAATACAGGTAATATTAGGGGTCATTTTGAGGATGTTGAGTTCGTCCAGTTTCATCAAACCGTATTGCGATCGCAAAACTTAAATATTGAGGGATGGATGATTCAACCCCATAAACAAATCTTACCTGAATATGTAACAGTCGCTAAAACCTTAATCACCCGAAAATCTCAACGAAATCTCTGGGGATGGAAAGATCCGCGCACGACATTATTCTTAAACTTTTGGCAAACCTTAATACCCCAAGCTAAGTTTATCTTTGTCTATCGTTCTCCTTGGGAAGTGGTGGATTCTTTGTATCGTCGAGGAACAGATGATTTAATTCAACAAAATCCTCAACTTGCGATTGATTCGTGGATTTTATATAATCAAAAAATATTAGAGTTTTATCGTAAAAATTCTTCTAAATGTATATTAATCAATGTTAATTATTTAATTAATAATAACCACGAGCTTATTAATAAAATTAATCAAGATTTCACTTTGAATTTATCTCATCCAAACTATGCTCAAATTATTCAACCTCATTTATTAAAATCTAAATCGATTCCTAGCTATAGAACTGAAATTATTAAACAATATTTCCCCAAAGCCTTAGATTTATATTTAGCATTAGAAGCTGAATCTTCCCCTTTAAATGCCGAACCTCAGTTATCCTGGTTACAGTGGCAACCTTCCGAGCCTCCTCAAGCCTGGATCTGTCAAGATTGGCTAAAAATCAGAAATTTAGAACGGGAAATTGAGAGTTTAAATACTGAATTAAAGCTGAATAAAACTCAACCCATTCCATCAGAAATTATTCCAGTTAAACCCTCTGATTTTGTTAGTTCCCAAGGTTTAAAACCCTATGAAGCTTGGTTAAATGTTAATCAGTGGAATCAAAGAGCACAGATGTTCTTACATTCTCGGTTAAAAAAGGATATATCAAAGCTTCCCAAACTATCTGTGATTATGCCAGTATATAATCCTTTAATAGAATATTTAGAAAAAGCGATCGCCAGTGTTACAGAGCAAATTTACGTTAATTGGGAACTTTGTATTGCAGATGATGGAAGTACCAATCCAGAAATTCAAAAACGACTAAACCAATGGCAAAAACAAGATTCGCGTATTCGTGTTATATTTCGCCCAGAAAATGGCAATATTAGTCAAGCGAGTAATAGTGCAGCAAGTTTAGCAACCGGAGAATTTTTACTGTTTTTAGATCATGATGATCAACTCACCCCCGATGCTTTAGCAGAAATCGCCTTATATTTAGGGGAACATCCAGAAACAGAATTTCTCTATTCCGATGATGACAAAATTGATAGCCAAGACAATTGTTTTGACCCCCAATTTAAACCCGATTGGTCACCAGAACTGCTATTATCCTATATGTATATCGGTCATTTATGGGGAGTGAAACGAGAAATTTTTGAGCAATTAGGGGGATTTAGAATTGGATTTGAAGGAGCCCAGGATTATGATTTTGCCTTAAGAGCAACGGAAATTTGTCATCAGATTGCCCATTTACCTTTAATTCTGTATCATTGGCGAGCAATTCCCGGTTCAACAGCAAATTCAGCCCTGGCTAAACCCAATAGTTTTAAAGCTTCTATTCAAGCGTTACAAGAAGCTTTTGAACGTCGAAAAATTACAGGAACTATTCAACAACCTAACTGGGCAATTCATAAACAAGTTGGGGTTTTTGAACATCAATTTCCCGATCAAGGGCCATCTGTTACGATTTTAATTCCCACTAAAAATAAAAAACAGTTATTAGCAGCTTGTTTATCTTCCCTGAAGAAAACAACTTATCAAAATTATCAAATTGTGATTATTGATAATGGGAGTGATGATGCTAATAGCCTAGCTTATTTAGAACAGCTTCCCCAGCAAGTATTAAAGATTGAAACTCCTGATAAAACCTTTAATTTTGCAGCCATTCATAATCAAGCAGTTCAACAGATTCAGAGTGATTATATCCTATTCCTTAATAATGATACTGAGGTGATTTCTCCCCAGTGGTTAAGTCAAATGATGGGTTATGCTCAAATCAAAGGAGTGGGTGCTGTTGGAGCGAAATTAGTATTTCCCAATGAAAAAATTCAACACGCTGGAGTTGTTCATGGACTCCATCAAGGATTAGCAGGTCATGGGTTTAAATTAAGACCCAGTAAAGCCAATGGTTACTTAAGTTATATTCAAGTTGTTCGTAATTATTCGGCGGTTAGTGCGGCTTGTTTATTGACACCTCGGAATTTATTTTTAGAGGTTGGAGGATTTGATTCAGAACAGTTTGCTGTGGCGTACAATGATGTTGATTATTGCTATCGACTCAGTGAGAAAGGATGGAGAAGCGTTTATTGTCCGACAGCAGAATTAATTCATCATGAAGGTGCTACCAGAGGTTATCAAGATTCACCCCAAGAAGTAGCAGCATTGCGACATTTATATGGAAATAAAGTTGATCCCTATTATAGTCCTCATTTATCCTTAGCGGATGAGAATTTTAGAATCCAACCTCGGCGGTTTTTCTTAGGGTCAATGAAAAAACGATTGCGGGTATTAATTGCAAGTCATTTATTAGATTTAACAGGTGCACCTTTACATCAATATGAAATTGCAGTGGAGTTAGCAAAAGCTGGAATTATTGAACCGATTGTTTTTTCATTTCAAGAAGGGCCATTACAATCAGACTATCAAAAACAAGGCATACAGGTAATGATTTGTAAACCTTATCCTTTAGACGTAAAATATGATTTAGATACCTATAATCTGGTGATACAAAAATTAAGTCAGCAGTTATCTAAACTCAAGATAGATGTTTTTTATATTAATACATTACCCAACTTTTTTTTAGTAGATTGCGCTCAACGATTGGGGATTCCTTGTATTTGGAATATTCATGAAAGTGAACCCTTAGAGAGTTATTTTAAAGGATTAAACCCAGAAATCACTCGTCATGCTTTAGAGTGTTTTCGGTTTCCTTATCGTGTTATTTTTGTGGCTTCCGAAACTCAAAAAAATTATTTAGATTTGAATCATAATAATAATTTTACCGTAATTTATAATGGGATTAATCGCAGTTCATCCCCAATGAGTAATGCAACTTGGACGAGGGAAAAAGCTAGAGAATCTTTAAAGATCAAAAAAGATGAAATTGTTTTATTGCTATTGGGAACGGTGGGATCTCGAAAAGGACAAAAAGATTTACCCTTAGCTTTGGCAAAATTACCTCCAGAATGGCAGAAAAAAGTTAAAATTTTGATGGTTGGCGATCGCCCTAGTTTCTATAGCGATGAATTGAAAACTTTAGTACGGAGTTTACCAATCGTTTTACAGGAAAAAATTAATATTATTCCTGAAACTCGTGATACAGAACGTTATTATCAAGCGGCGGATATCTTTATTTTAACTTCTCGAATTGAAAGTTTCCCCCGTGTGATTTTAGAAGCCATGAATTATGGTTTACCGATTATTGCGACACCTGTTTTTGGGGTCAAAGAACAAGTTAAACAAGGGGTGAATGGGCTATTTTATCCTGCGGGTAATATTGACGCTTTAGCGAAGGTTATTACTCAGTTATTAACGGATGAAAAATTGCGATCGCGCCTCGCCCAAAATTCCTTAAAGATTTTAGAACGCTTTAATACCTTTGAACAAATGGTAGAAAGTTATGGTCAAATTTTGCAAGAAGCTTATTTAACGGGTTCTCCAGTTTCAGATTCTCCTAAAACTTCACCTGAATTTACCAGGGTTAAATCCGAACTTCCTCTAGTTAGTGTTTGTATTCCCACCTATAATGGTGAGAAATATTTAACAGAGGCGTTATCAAGTGTCGTTGATCAAACCTATCCTCATTTAGAAATTATTATCTCTGATGATAGTTCAACGGATAAAACTTTAGAAATTATTGAATCTTTTCAGAAAAATTGTTCTTTGAAAGTATCCCTATTTCAGCATGAACAATATGGGTTAGCCCAAAATTGGAATTATTGTGTCTCTCAAGCTCACGGGAAATATATTAAATTTTTATTTCAAGATGATTTATTGGAACCCAATTGTCTTGAAGAATTGGTAAATTTAGCAGAAACCGATACAGAAATCGGTTTAGTTTTTTCACCTAGAAATATTATTCTATCTCCAGAAGCAACAGCCAATCAAATCTTGCTGAGAGCTTATTATGGTTATCAAGATTTACATCAAAATTGGTCTAACTTAAAATCAATTCAAACCGGAAAAGATTTATTAACTGATCCTCAGTTACTTCAGAGTCCACTGAATAAAATTGGCGAACCTAGTACCGTTTTGATTAAAAAAGCCGCAATTGAACAACTGGGAGGGTTTGACTCAGAATTTAAACAGTTGTTAGATTTAGATCTCTGGTTCAGACTCATGGGCTGTTATAAAATTGGATTTATCAATCAAAAATTATCCAGTTTTCGTTTACATTCTGATCAACAAACTTTAAAAAATGCTGAGTCAGGTTATTCTGAACTGAGAAAATTTTATCAAAAACTGTATACTCATCCTGATTATTCATTTTTATCCGATGATCTAAAAAATCTAGTAGGGCGGATTTATCAAGGTTATCTGTAGAAATCAGAAATGATCAATAAAATTAACCTGCGATACCAATAGACGGTTGCTAGGCTATCGCAGGTTAAAGCTTAATGTCTTTAACCGCCAATCATCATCGGTTGAGGTTCAAAGTTGGGGAAAATGCGATCGCCATTGTAATCTGCTGAGACTAAAGGACGACCATAATAAGCATCAATTAACAGTTGTTTCAAGTCTTTAATCAACGGATAACGAGGATTAGCCCCGGTACATTGATCATCAAAAGCTTGGTCTGCAACTTCATCTAATTTTGCCATAAATTCTGCTTCGGTTTTATCCGTTAAAACCTCTTGAATGGAAGCCGGAATTCCCACTAACCGTTTTAATTCTTCAATAGCCAGAATTAACCGATCTATTTTTTCATCTTCCGTTTCTCCCCCTAAGCGTAGATAATCAGCAATCCGAGAATAGCGCCATTTGGCATTGGGATATTTATATTGAGAAAAAGTCGCTTGTTTGAAGGGAACATCCGTCGCATTATAACGAATGACATAACTAATTAATAACGCATTCGCTAATCCGTGTGGGATGTGGAATGTTCCGCCTAATTGATGGGCTAAAGAGTGACAAATCCCTAAAAATCCATTGGCAAATGCCATCCCTGCCATCGTCGCTGCATAGTGCATTTTTTCCCGTGCTTTCGGATCTTTTGCCCCATTTTCATAGGAACTGGGCAGGTATTTAAAGATTAACCGAATCGCTTCTAAAGCTAACCCATTGGTATATTCTGAAGCTAACACCGAAACATAGGATTCTAGGGCGTGAGTTAAGGCATCAACTCCCCCAAAAGCCGTTAAACTTTTTGGCATATTTAACACTAATTCCGGGTCAATAATTGCCATGTTTGGGGTTAAGGCATAGTCCGCTAAGGGATATTTAATATTCGTGCGTCGGTCTGTTACAACCGCAAATGGTGTCACTTCTGAACCCGTTCCCGATGTGGTAGGAATCGCAACTAAAATTGCTTTTTCTCCTAAAGGTGGAAGTTCATAAACTCGTTTGCGAATATCCATAAACCGCATCGCTAAACCTTCAAATTCAATATCCGGGTGTTCATACATTAACCACATAATTTTAGCCGCATCCATCGGAGAACCCCCACCAATGGCAATAATCACATCGGGTTTAAAGGTATTCATTAAGGTTAATCCCCGTTGTACCGTATCTAAAGATGGGTCGGGTTCAACATCGTAGAAAACATCATATTTAAGCCCAATTTCCTCTAAAACTTCCTCCAGAGAATTTGTTACCCCGATATCGAATAAGGGTTTATCAGTGACAATAAATGCCCGTTGTTTTCCGGCTAATTCTCGAATGGCAACGGGTAATGATCCATATTTGAAATAAACTTTGGGAGGAATACGAAACCACAGCATATTTTCCCGACGTTCTGCGACGGTTTTAATATTTAATAAATGCCGAGGTTCAACGTTTTCACTAATAGAATTACCGCCCCAAGTGCCACAGCCTAAAGTTAAAGAAGGGTCAAGACGGAAGTTATAAATATCTCCAATTGCCCCTTGAGAGGATGGGGTATTAATTAAAACCCGTGCTGTTTGAACGGTATCTTCAAAGCGTTTAATATGGTCAATATTACTGGGAGAAGTGTAGAGAGCGGCGGTGTGTCCTCGTCCGCCTAACTGTACTAACGTATCGGCTTTAGCAACAGCATCCTCAAAATTTGTTGCCCGATACATGGCTAAAATCGGAGAAAGTTTTTCATGGGAAAAGGGATCATTTTCGTCAACATTGATTCCTTCCCCAATAATCACCCGTGTTTCTTCGGGAATTGTAATATCGGCTAAAGCTGCTAATTTCTGTACAGGTTGACCGACAATTTCTCCATTCAAATGTCCGTTAATAAAGATAACCTTTGCCATGCGTTCCCGTTCTTCTGGGGTGAGGAAATAAGCACCGCGCAGGGTAAATTCTTGCTTGACTTCTTCATAAACGGAATCAACTACAATCACCGATTGTTCACTGGCACAAATCATGCCATTATCAAAGGTTTTACTAATAATAATTGAGGAAACAGCCATTTTAATATGGGCGGTATCATCAATTAAAGCGGGGGTATTTCCGGCACCAACACCCAAGGAAGGATTACCGGAAGAATAGGCAGCCCGTACCATTCCGGGGCCTCCGGTGGCTAAAATTAATTTAATATCCGGGTGCTGCATTAAGGCTTGGGACAGGGGTACGGTGGGTTCATCAATCCAACCCATAATATCTTCTGGGGCACCAGCTTCGATGGCAGCATCGAGAACAATTTTAGCGGCGGCGGCGGTACAATGTTTGGCGCGGGGATGAGGAGAAAAAATAATCCCGTTGCGAGTTTTAAGCGCAATTAAGGCTTTAAAAATTGCCGTTGATGTGGGGTTTGTGGTAGGAACAATCCCGGCTAGAATACCAACGGGTTCAGCGATTTTTTGGAATCCAAAGGATTTGTCTTCTTCGATGACTCCACAGGTTTTATCGTGTTTATATTTATTGTAGATAATTTCTGAGGCAAAATGGTTTTTGATGACTTTATCTTCGACTACCCCCATTCCCGTTTCTTCGACCGCCATTTTTGCTAAGGGAATCCGGGCAGCATTGGCGGCGAGGGCTGCTTTTTTAAAGATATAGTCTACCTGTTCTTGAGTATAGCTTGCATACTTTTCTTCTGCCACTTTCACCCGTTTTATGAGGGCTTCAAGTTCATCAATGTTTGTGACTTTCTCTATCATTAGTCGTCCCCTTCGGGTTAGATTTAGGTTTTTTTGTCCTGACTTTATATGATAATCGGTTTTATTGATTTTGGAATCTGGAAGTCAGAAACTCAACAAAATTTTAATAGAAATTTAAGATTAAAGTGGTGAGTCAAACCGATGAACCTCCAGGGAAAACTCAGCCCTAGAGAGGCGTGATCAAAGGTTGGGGTTGAAAATGGCTGTTGTTGATGATCTGATGTGATCCGGGTAAAATTTAAGATCTTTTACCGGAAATTTGTTACAGTGTTACAGGGAAACCGTTATCGGCCTTTGGGTTAGTTGCGATCGCTTTTTCTGATCCCTGGACAAATCTTGAAACTTTATAAGGATCAGAGACTTCCTGAAAAATTAGATTATAATGGAAAAGAATAAAAGCTGGAATAACGTGCTTAAAACTACAAAATTTTTTGTTATTTTTCCCTGATTCCAGTTCCCCGTATAAGGAGTGGTCTATGCAAACCACAGCAACACGAATCGCTGATCCAGCCCATGATGTTTTACGCTACGAACATCAATCTCTAAATGCTATTTTTAATCCGAAAACAGTTGCCGTTATTGGGGCGACGGAAAAACCCAATAGTGTCGGTAGAACCCTCCTGTGGAATTTAATTAGTAGTCCCTTTGGAGGCACGGTTTTTCCGGTTAATCGCCATCGCAATAGTATTTTAGGAATCAAAGCATATTCTAGTATTAAAGATACCCCGGAACCCGTTGATTTAGCCATTATTGCCACCCCTGCGGCGAGTGTTCCCGCCGTGATCCAAGAGTGTGTCGATGTCGGTGTTAAAGGGGTGATTATTCTATCAGCAGGATTTAAAGAAATTGGGCAAAAAGGTGTAGAATTAGAACAGAAAATTTTGCAAATTGCTCAATCGAGTAAACTGCGAATTATTGGCCCCAACTGCTTAGGATTAATGAATCCTTTAACGGGACTAAATGCCACGTTTGCCAGTGCCATGGCTAAACCCGGAAATGTTGGGTTTATCAGTCAAAGTGGAGCTTTATGTACTTCTATTTTAGATTGGAGTTTCCGAGAAAACGTGGGATTTAGTGCCTTCGTTTCCATTGGTTCAATGTTAGATATTGGTTGGGGAGATTTAATTTATTATTTAGGCAATGATCCCCAAACTCAAAGTATTGTTATTTATATGGAATCTATCGGGGATGCCCGATCTTTTTTATCCGCCGCCCGAGAAGTTGCTCTAACCAAACCGATTATTGTGATTAAAGCCGGACGCACGGAAGCCGCCGCCAAAGCCGCCGCCTCCCACACTGGAGCTTTAGCGGGTAGCGATGATGTGTTGGATGCCGCCTTTAGACGCTGTGGGATTCTGCGGGTTTATCATATTGCCCATTTGTTCTCCATTGCCGAACTTCTGAGTAAACAACCCCGACCCAAAGGGCCACGACTTACGATTTTAACCAATGCTGGAGGGCCAGGGGTATTAACCACAGACACCTTAATTGAAGAAGGTGGCACCCTCGCCCAACTCTCCTCTGCAACCGTTGAAGCCCTGAATCAAGTGTTACCTCCCCAATGGAGTCATAATAACCCCATTGATATTTTAGGGGATGCTGACCCCGAACGATATGCCAAAGCCTTTGATATTGTGGTTCAAGATCCGAATAGTGATGGTATTTTAGTGATATTAACCCCCCAATCCATGACTGACCCCACTAAAACGGCGGAACAGTTGAAATATCGCTGTATGAAAATGCCCAATAAACCAATTTTAGCGAGTTGGATGGGGGGGGCGGATGTGGCATCGGGGATTAAAATTCTCAATCAAGCCAATATTGCCACCTTTTCCTATCCCGACTCGGCGGTACGGATGTTTAACTATATGTGGCGCTACACCTACAATTTAAAAGGCTTGTATGAAACCCCCAGTTTACCCAAAATCCATGAAGATGATGGTCTAGTTTGTGATTGTGTCCAACATCTGATTGGTTCTGTTTTAGCTGAAGGGCGAACTCTTCTAACTGAATTTGAATCCAAACGTCTCCTCTCCGCCTATGGCATTCCCACCGTACAAACCTGTATCGCTTCAAATATCGATGCAGCCGTTGATGCGGCGGAGCAGTTAGGGTATCCCGTCGTGTTGAAATTGTTATCTAAAACGATTACACACAAAACCGATGTGGGTGGAGTCCAACTCAACCTCAATACCTCCGAAGCCGTGCGCCAAGCCTACACCGCCATTGAAACCTCCGTTACCCAACAAGTGGGGGTCGAACATTTCCAAGGGGTAACAGTCCAACGGATGATTAAATTAGAAGGCTATGAATTAATTATTGGTAGTAGCCTTGACCCCCAATTCGGCCCGGTGTTGTTATTTGGCATGGGGGGACAATTGGTGGAAGTGTTTAAAGACCGAGCCTTAGCTTTACCTCCGTTAAATACCACCCTTGCCCGTCGGATGATGGAACAAACGAAAATTTATAAAGCTTTATTAGGGGTGAGGGGAAGGCTTTCAGTGGATATGGAGGCTTTAGAACAGTTATTAGTTCGGTTCTCGAATTTAGTTGTTGAACAACCTTGGATTAAAGAGATTGACATTAACCCTTTATTGGCTTCGGAAAACGAGTTAATTGCCTTAGATGCACGAGTGGTGTTACATTCCCCAGAGACGAAACCCGAAGCCTTACCCAAACCAGCCATTCGTCCCTATCCTCGCCAATATATCACCCATTGGACATCAAAGCAGGGCATAGGGATTACCATTCGCCCCATCCGTCCTGAAGATGAACCGTTAATGGTCAAGTTTGACGAAAGTTTATCCGAGGAAAGTGTCTATCTTCGCTATGCTCATTTGGTCAAACTCAGTTCTCGAATTACCCATGAACGGTTATCGCGGTTGTGTTTTATTGATTATGATCGGGAAATGGCATTAGTGGCAGAATATCACAACCCCGAAACGGTCGAAAATAAAATTATTGGGGTCGGGCGTCTGAGTAAAGGTTATGGTAACGATGAGGTAGAATTTTCCTTACTCGTCAGTGACAGTTACCAACGTCAAGGCATTGGGACGGAATTATTAAGACAATTACTGAATATTGCGCGTCAGGAGAAAATGCCTTTAGTGTTTGCCGAAATCCTCAGTGATAATCGAATTATGCAACATATTTCCGAACAATTAGGATTTACATTAAATCGGATAATCGGTGAACCGATGGTGCGGGCTGAAATTCAGTTGATAGGGAACAGGGAATGAGTTTGCTGGATTTTGTAGAGACGAGCCATGGCGCGTCTCTACATGGCGCGTCTCTACATGGCGCGTCTCTACATGGCGCGTCTCTACATGGCGCGTCTCTACATGGCGCGTCTCTGCATGGCGCTCAAACATGATTTTTTAAATATTTCATCTGTTTATGTTCATACATTAATTTGTCAGCTTTGGAAATCCATTGTTCCAGGGAATAATCTTGATTTAAATCGCAGGGTTGTACACCCATACTAATAGAAAGAATATAAGCCCGATTTGACGTTAGATTAAAGTAATCCACATTAGTTTGTAACCGAGCCTGAAAATCCGTTGAATGACTTTCTCCACCCGGAAGAAAAAGAGAAAATTCATCTCCCCCCAGTCGCGCCACAATATCAGCATCTCGAAAGCTTTCCTTGAGAATTTCAGCCGCATCCCGAATTACTCGGTCTCCCAATTCATGTCCGAGGGTATCATTAATTTTCTTCAACCCATCTAAATCCGCGAATAAAACACAGCAAGGTGTTTGGGTGCGTCGGGCAATTTTTAATTGTTGTTCTGCGAGTAAAAAAAAGCCTCGTCGATTATAAAGTCCCGTTAAATCATCGGTTAAAGACAATTTTCTCACTTCTGCTTCCGCTTTCAACCGATCTTTAATTTCTTGTTCTAACCGTTGATTTTGTTCAATTAATTGTTGATGTTGTTGTTGAATTAATAATTGATTTTTAACCCGGACTAAAACTTCCTGTTCTTGAAACGGTTTTGTAATATAATCCACACCCCCCAATTCAAAAGCCCGCACCTTATCTTCCAAACGTTCCAGGGCACTAATAAAAATCACAGGAATGTAAGCCGTCGATTCCGATGCTTTTAACTTTTCACAAATTTCATAGCCATTCATCTCCGGCATATTAATATCCAGTAAAATCAGATTCGGCGGATCACGCTGCACCCCTTGCAGCGCCATTCTCCCATTCAGAGATTTCCGAACAATATAACCCTGAGACTCTAAAATTTTGGCTAACAAGCGTAAATTATCTGGTGTATCATCCACAATCAAAATATTCGTTTGAGTTGGGTATTTGAGTAGACTTGTCATCTATCTTCCCCCTCAATCTTCGTAAGAATTGCGATCGCTTCCAACTGGAAGTTATCAACTAAAGAAGTCAGCGCCTCAATTAAAGGTTGATGTTTAGGTGGAATTTCCGCAATCAATTCTAGGATTTGATGATCATTAAGATCCAATGCAGCCTCATGGACTTGCATAATCCATTCGGGGGGCATCACCTTCACCTCTTCTGGAGTCAAGCTCTTAGAATGGGACGGTAAAACTTCCAGTGTTGCAGATTCAGCATAACGATACTCGACACCCAAGTATTGGGCCATCTTCTGAAATAAAGTTTGTTCTCGGAAAGGCTTACTCATATAGTCATTACAGCCCGCAGCCAGGGCGAGAGTGCGATCGCTTCGGGACGCCTGTGCAGTCAGGGCGATAATAATACTACTTTGACCTTGTTCCATCGCCCGAATTTGCCGGGTGGCTTCGTATCCATCCAGAATTGGCATCCGAATATCCATCCAAGTCAGATCAGGTTGCCATTCCTGCCACTGCTGCACTGCTTCCTGTCCATTACAAGCTTCCCGTACCTCGAATCCTAATTCCGTTAACAGTCTGACAATCAATAAACGATTTTCACGGCGATCATCAACGACAAGAATCCGATGATGGGGTTGGTTGGGAGCTAATCCAATGATCAGGCGCTCCGAAGTGTTCGGTTCAAGGTCAACTCCATCACTCAGGCTCACGGGAAGGGTAAAACTAAAGGTTGTTCCCTTGCCTATTGTACTCCGAACGGCAATGTCTCCACCCATGAGTTGCAAGAGTTTTCGGCTAATGGTTAATCCTAATCCTGTACCACTGACGGCTTGTTTTCCCGCTTGAGCTTGGACAAAGGCGTTAAAGATTGTATCCAGTTCGAACGGTGCAATTCCGACTCCGGTATCAATGACGGCAAACTCAAGAATCCAACAGGGACTCGATGTTTCTTCAGGACTAAGCTCACCCCTAACTTGTAAGGTAATACTGCCCTGATGGGTAAATTTAATGGCATTACCTAATAGGTTAATTAAAATTTGGCGCAATTTTTGAGCATCTGCTCTAATAAACTGCGGCACGTCGGGTGGAATATCAAAATAAAGATCTAGTCCTTTAGAACTGGCTCGTTCTGCTAACATATTCCGAAGAGAATGGAGCAAGGCAATTAAGTCAAAGTCACTTTCTTCCAGGGTGCAGTGTCCCGATTCAATTTTGGAAAGATCCAAAACATCATTAATCAGATTCAAAAGATGATCGCCACTGCGGCGAATGGTTTGCAGATCTTCTTGTTGGTTAGGAGTTAAGGAGGGGTCATGAGCCATTACCTGAGTAAATCCTAGGATGACGTTCAGGGGGGTACGGAGTTCGTGACTCATGTTGGCGAGGAAGATACTTTTGGCAAGATTGGCTTGTTCTGCGGCTTCCATGGCTTGTCTGAGGGCTATTTCTTTTTGTTTGCGATCGCTAATATCTTTATGGGTTCCAATCATGCGGATGGGCTGACCCTGAGCATTATAAGCCACGACTTTTCCATAGTCGGCAATCCATTTCCATTCCCCCGATTTACACTGAAAACGATAGTCAAAGGCGAATGAAACAAAACCATCTTTTAAGTGAGCATTTAAACAGTCCCAAACCAAGGAGCGCTCTTCGGGATGAATCATCTCAATCCAGAGATTAAAGTCCATCTGTAATTCACCGGGTTGATAGCCCAGCATTTCCTGATAGCGAGAACTTAAATATACTTCTCCTTGTTCAATGTTCCAATCCCAGAGTCCATCTCCAGACGCTTCTAGGGCCAGTTGCAATCGCTCTTCGCTCTCGTGTAGGGCGGTTTCGGCTTGGTGTTGTTGGGTGACATCGATAGCCACTCCCCCGATGAGGATTTGTCCCGATGGGTCAGGTATGGGAAATTTATAGACGAGGAAGTCACCGAGACTACCATCGGGACGGGGTGCAATCTCAATGGTTTTGATGACTTCATGGGTTCGACTAACGGTTAAGATATTGTCCAAAAATTGTTGGGCAATGTTGGTGGGATAGATATCAAAGATGGTTTTACCGAGAAGATCTTCAGTGGGTAACTGGAAACTCTGACTATAGGTTTGGCTGACATAGAGGATTAAGCCGTTGATGTCGGTAATCCAGGCTGGAGCCGGACTATGATTCATAAAGGCTTGAAACCGAGCTTCACTTTCCCGAAGGGCTTGTTCCGCTTGTTGACGTTGGGTTTCAATTTGCTTTTGTTGGGTGATATCTCGATTGCTGATTCGTAGACCGAGAAATTGATTTTCATGGCTAAATAGGGGTTGACAAGTGTGGGAAATCCAGCGAATTTCACTCTCACGGGTGATAATCCGAAACTCGGCAAATTCGACTCCAGAGTGGTAATTACAAATATGGTTATCTAGGGTTGGGAAATCGTCTGGATAAATAATCTCACTAATGAGGTTAGGGTTGGTGATAAATTCGTTAGGTGAAAAACCCGTGATCCGCTCACAGGAGGGAGAGGTATAGATAAACTGACCTTTTGTATCAAGCCAATATTCCCAATCGTAGGTAAAATCGATGGCTGTGCGGAATTTTTCTTCACTTTGACGTAAGGCGGCTTCTGCTTCTTGTCTGGCGGTAATGTCACGCAAGAATACGGTAAAGATAATTTCACCTTTGAGATTGAGGTTAGAAATGGAGGCTTCGGCGGGAAATTCTGACCCGTCTTTGCGTCGCCCAAAGATGCCTCCTCGCTCTGACATGGGCCTGGCATAGCCTCCGATTTTGGCATAGTCAGCAAGATGTTGATGATGAATTTTTGCAAAGCGTTCTGGTATCAATAGCGTCAGGGGTTTGCCTAATATCTCTTCTGCTTGGTAACCAAAAATTTGTTCTGCTCCTTTGTTAAATAAGGTAATTTCTTGATGCTGGTTCACGGAAATAATGGCGTCATTGGCAATTTCTAAGATTCCTGCAAACCGAGCTTGGGAGATTTGGAGGTCGATTTCTGCTTGTTTACGTTTGCTGATATCTCGGCAAATACAAAAGTGGATCACTTCTCCTTCTAAGGTGACGCGACTGTAACTAATTTCGACATCGTATTCCGAGCCATCTTTACGGCGATGTCGGGTTTCAAAGAGAGGAATAAAATTAGGGTTTTTGAGAATTGTCTGTAATTGTTCTTTTGTCCATTGGGCATCCCAATCTGCTACGTTTAAACTCAGGGTTTCTTCTGGGGTATAACCTATCATTTCGGCAAAACGAGGACTGGATTGGATTGCATCTCCTTGGTTATTCATGACGACAATACCATCTAATGAGGTATTAAATAAAGCTTTTGTTCGCAGAAGTTCTTTTTCTAATTTGAGTTCCGCTTGTTTGCGTTCCGCTTCCAGGCGGGCTTTTTCGCTAATATCTTTCATAAAGCAATAATGCCCCAACAATTGATGCTGTTCGTCAGAGTTAGCAATCATGACTAATTGTTTATAAATAATTGAACCATCTTTGCGAATTCCGGTGGCTTCTACTTCAACTCTTCCTGTTTTTAGCATAATCTCATAGGCTGCAATCAGTTTTTCTAAGTCATCAGGATGTACTGTTTTTTGCCATAACATTCCAATCATTTCTTCGGGTTGATAACCGGTGATTTGAGCGTAGGTTTTATTGACATAAAGATAACGACCTTGGGCATCCAGTTTAGAAATCCCCGATAGGGCATTTTCCATCACCTCGCTCATTTCTTGTTGTTCAGCTTCAGCTTGTTTAATTTTGGTGATATCAATAAAGGTAATTCCAATTTGTTTAAGTTGATTCTGATGATCAAATTCTGGAAAACCGTTGACTAAAACCCAAACTAAGGTTGGTTTACCACTATTAATTCCTAGGACATAATTTTTAAGAGAAGTTTGAGTTGATAAGACTCGATTAATCGGATATTCTTCGATGGGCATCTGGGTTCCATCTTCCCGAACAAAATGCCATGCGGGATCAATGGCACTTTTTCCCATCATTTGTTCAATGGTGAGTCCTAATAAATCACAAGCGGTTGAATTACATAACAAAATCTTGGTATCGGGAGCATGAATAACGAACCCGGTATTTAAGTTATTAATCAGTTGTCGATATCGAAGTTCGCTTTCATAGAGGGATTCTTGGGCTTGTTTACTTTCGGTAATATTTCGAGCAATCTTGGAAGCACCAATAATATTTCCAGCTTTGTCTTTCAGGGCAGAAATTGTAATAGAAACATCAATAAAAGTTCCATCTTTCCTAAGTCGTTTGGTGTCGTAATGTTTAATACTTTCTCCTCGGAGAATCCGGTGCAGAATTTCCTGTTCTTCGGCGTAATATTCTGGGGGAATCAATTTTTTAATCGATTGTCCAAGGATTTCATCGGCTGTGTAACCAAAAACTTGCTCGGCTCCGTGATTCCAACTTCTGATTATACTATTTAAATCTTTACTAATAATTGCATCTTCTGAGAATTCAACAATGGCAGCCAGTTGAGTCTGAGCGATTTCTGCCTGTTGTCTATGTTCAAATTCCTGTTGCAGTTGCTGGTTGGTTCTCTTTAATTGATGAACTTGATCCTGACTGATTCTAATCAGATATATCACTAATAAACATAACCCAATTAACGTTAAGCCTGCGATCAGAACCACAATAGGTAAAGGGCTAGTTGCTTGTTTTGTAGATGCAACTACGACTCGCCAGTCAGCACCATAGGCTCTGACAATAACTGTTTTTTGTAAAGTAGAGTGGGAAGGAAATCCGCCTTGACGATAAATTGATTCAGTCCCATCATAAATCGCTACTTTATAACCGGGTGGTACGTTCAAAACGCTATCAAATAGAGTTTGAAAGTGAAAAACTCCGACAATAAATCCATCAAAGCGATCGCCCACAAAGATAGGTACAGTAGCCAGAAAACCTTGACCCCCTTGAGTCCATCTAATCCGGCGAGTTAAAATAACTTCATCCAGATCACGGGCAATTTTAAGGGTAATTTGACGACGGGATTCTTGGGAGAAATCGGTATTTTGTGTGACTTCATTTCCCACTTTGGACACAACCCAACGCACTCGAAACGTCGGATCAACCCATTCAATGGCTTGATAACCCGAAAAATCATGAATATAAGCTTCTGCATCTTTTTCCCAACTTTCTTTAGCTGTACCCCCATCAACTTCCCAGCGATTTGCCATTTGTTTGAGGGTAACAATTCGGTGGGTGAGTTCTCTGCTCAGTTGTAACTCAATCCCCGATGCTTCCTGTTGAATTAACTGTTTGTAGTGGTATTGTTCATTCAGGGTCAGTCGTTCCCACACCAGGATAACGGCAATAGTAGCCAGCACACCTAATATTGACACTCTCATGTCTGAAGACACTGAGATTCTAACTTCAACCTAGATACTTGCTCGACCAGGGTTTCCCCAAGAAGAGTAGAGGTTTCTAGTCCATTAGCGTTACTTTGGGATTGCCCATCCCTAGTTTGTTTAGCAAGATTTAAAATATTTTTCGCGGCATTTGTATCTCTGTGCAACTCACACCCGCAATTACAAATATGGGTACGAGTTGACAGAGATTTTTTCACAATCACCCCACAATTAGAACATTTCTGTGAAGTGTAATGGGGTGTAACGGGAATTGCCAATTTATCAAATTTGGTTGCAAAATATTCTATCCATTGCCGAAACAAATACCAACTAGCATCACTAATTGATTTAGCCAAACAGTGGTTTTTAACCAGATTTCTAACACTTAAATCTTCGTAGGCGACTACATCGTTTGATGTGCATACGTTACGCGCAATTCTCTTTGCGTGTTCATTCCGTTGTACAGACGCGCCATGGCGCGTCTCTACTTTTAAGTGTTTTTTGCTGTAAACTTTTCTCGCTTTCCGTCTACCCGATGAACCCTTAACTTTCTTATAAATTCGTCTTTGAGATTTTTTGATGGATTGTTCTGTCTTTCTTAGAAACTTAGGATTTGGTTCTTGATACCCATTGGAGTCTGTGTAAAATGACTCAATGCCAACATCTAATCCAATTTCATTCCCGGTTTTAGGTTGAACATCGGTGATGGTAATATTCAAACAGAATTGGGCGTAATATCCGTCAGCACGACGAATTAAACGTACCCGTTTGATGTCATTGAGATTGTAAGTATGGATATCCCACTTACCTAACAATTTTAGTTTACCTATCCCGGTTTTATCGGTAAAGGTAATCTGTCTTTTGGTTGGGTGTAACTTCCATCCTGATGTTTTGTATTCAACAGAACGACAATCCTTTTGAAATTTAGGATATCCTTTTTTACCAACAATCCTTTTCTGACAATTCTCGTAAAAACGACTAATGGCTGCCCATCCCCGCTCTGCTGCGGATTGGACTGCCATTGAATTTAGGTCGTTAACAAACGGAAATTCTTTTCTGAGAGTTGTAGAATATTTGTTGAGTGCAAATTTATCAACTTTTAATTCTCTGGAATTATCCATCCAATATCTAATCGCTTTATTGCGAATGAATTGAGTGGTGCGAATTGCTTCATCAATCGCTTTGTATTGACTAGGTTTGCCTTTACACTTGTATTCTAAAACTATCATCGGAAATTCCTCTTTTCGACCTGTTTCTATGTTAGCATAAACTAGGAAAATATTCACGGGGAATAAATTCCCCTGAGTCGCTTTTCATCTCAGGTCTGAAGACGCGCTCGTTTTCAATCTCCCAGACTCGTCTTATAAGGTTTAACCCCATGCAGCTTAATCAAAGGAATCCCCTGATGTTGGCCAAATTTGAGCCCTCTATATTGGCTCTAGGGTGTCAATGGGTTCAGGACTAGAAAAGAAGAAGCTCAAAGGATGATTACTATGAGACTTTCTTGTTTGCTATTGCCATTAGGGATTAGGAATTGCTAAGTCAATAGAGGCTTCAATTCCTTTAATTAAACACGATAAAGGAATCACTCCAGACACAAAAACTAAAGAACCTTGAACCGAATTATGATAGAATTGGAAGGTGGTATCCACCATTAATACATAACGGACTTCATTTTTTCCCATCATTAAAGATTTGATTAAATCAGGTAAGGGTTCAATTTGGAAAGTGGGAATCGAGAAAGTAAACTGACTCCCCATTAAAGTTCCCAACATATTAATATAGGAATTTAACAGAATATTCCCCGCTTCCATTAAAACTTCACAGGAAGAAACATTCAAATATAAATTATAATCTTCTTGATCGGGTCGCAGTAAGTTTGTGAGTTTGACCGCAAAAGAATAGTTTAAAAGTAACAGCGCATCTCCACTCATTGTCCCTTTAAACATTTGATGAACACTGACAATATCTTCATTAAACTGGTTGGGTAATTCAGTCATTAATTTACTCAACGGAGATAAAGAAACCTCCGCCACCTTCATCGTCACATCAGACCCAATTAATTGAGATAATGCCGTTGCTGTTCTCCGAGAAAGAACAATTTTCATAAATTGAGATAATGCCATTTTTTGCTTTTCGGTGAGTAACATTTTTACACCTATTGAGGGTTATAATTTTGAGGTTATCAAGAACACTCATAAAACGTCTAAAATTGCCTGTGCAATTCCATTGAGAGGATAAGAATGATCACTTAACCCTGATTCTTCTACAGAACGTGGCATTCCATAAACAATACAAGTTTCTTCAGATTCAGTAAATATTAAACCTCCATGAGATTTTATCCATGCTGCACCCTGTTTTCCATCGGAACCCATTCCGGTCATCACAATTCCTAAAAGCCGATTACCATAAACTTCTGCGGCTGATTGAAACATAACATCCACCGAGGGACGATACATATCAAAGGGTTGTGCGGCTAGACGGGTGACAACACAATTCCCTTCCCGTTTAAAGGTTAAATGACGGCCAGCAGGGGCAATAAAAACCATCCCAGGATGCAGAATTTCTCCATCACCCGCTTCAACCACTTTCAATGCTGATAATTGATCTAATCGTTCTGCATACATTTTGGTATAACCAATTGGCATATGTAAAACAATGGCAATTGGAACCGGAAGATTACTCGGTAATTGAGGAATCAAAAATGCTAAAGCTTGGGGGCCACCTGTGGAAATTCCAATCGTAATTAAATCAATTGTACCGGGCTTAAACACCGGTTGAACCGAAATCAATCCCGGAGCTAATGACCCTAAAGCCGGAACCGGAAGACGCTTTAAAGGGACATTCGCAGCAGCTTTGACTTTATCAATTAATTCCTCCGCTAATTCATACATTTTTTCCGTCGCTAAAGCCGTAGGTTTATGTACAAAATCAACAGCCCCCGCGTCTAAAGCTGCTAATACTAATTCTCCCCCTTCATTGGCGATACTGACAATAATCACCGGAATTGGATGTCGTTTCATTTGTCTTTTGAGAAACTCTACTCCATCGATTTTAGGCATTAATAAATCTAAGGTAATTACATCAATTTCATCCGGTGACTGTTCTAATTTTTCTAAAGCGTCTTCCCCATCATGGGCTGTTCCTACAACTTCAATAAAAGGGCTACGAGAGAGCATTTGTTTAATGACTTTACGAACATAAGCAGAATCATCAACCACTAAAACGCGAATAATTTTATTCATGACTTTTTATCCTTTTTTTATTACAATAGGGGCATCAATAAATTAGACTCAAATCCAGCAGAATTGCTCCTTTAATGTTTAACATATATAAATGCTCCTTCAATGTCTTCCAATTCAAAATTAGTTTTCAGTTTTAAGAGAGACTCAGAAGCACTCAGAAACAAATAAGAGGGTTTAAACATTCGTTCATAGAAATAATTAACAGTTTGGCGGATAGAAGTCTCGGAAAAGTAAATAAACACATTCCGACAAAAAACAAAATGAGCTTGAGCTAGATATTGAATTTCAGACTCCTTCAATAAATTATTAACTGACCAATGAACTCGGCGATGAATCTGAGGAGAAACCCGCCATCCATCTGCTTCAGCCGTAAAATATTTCTGCTTCAAAGCTTCAGGAAAGTTCCGAAATGAATATTGTCGATATAATCCCATTTTAGCCTTATTAATTGCCTTAGAAGAAGCATCACTCGCCCAAATTTCAATCGGAACTCGTTCAAACCAGCCTGCTTCATTCAAAGCGATCGCAATTGTTAAGGGTTCTTCTCCCGTGGAACAAGCCGCACTCCAAATCCGCAGGGGTTGACAAGGATAAGAGAGACTATAAAACTTCTCTAAATACTGAGGAATTAACACCTCAATCAAAACCTTGATTTGATCATACTCTCGCCAGAAATAGGTTTCGGGGACACTTAAACTATTAATAACTTGTTGCCATTCTTCATCCGCTTTAGGATCATATTTCAGCAGATAATAATAGTCTAAAAACGAGTCTAACCCATTTTCAAACACGCGATTAGATAACTTATCCGCCAACATATTTTGCTTAGAACTTGCATAAAATAATCCCGTTCGTTCATGGATTAGATCTCGCAAAATAATAAAAATATTATCGCTTAAATTCAGGGGTTCTGGAGAAAATCGCATATCAATAATCAGTTATCAGTCATCAGTCATCAGTTATCAGTTATCAGTCATCAGTCATCAGTCATCAGTTATCAGTTATCAGTTATCAGTTATGACATAAACTGATGAGCGCCAGCCTAAACTTGTGTTTTTATGAACTTCCCAATTAAGTTTTTCATGGCTATAACTGAAAACTAAAAATTAATGGCTGATGACTGATAATGCGGATACTTGATAACTGATTATTGGTGCAATCCTTTTTGGGCCGCCCGACGAACTGCCGCAGAAGGATCATTACGAGCTAATATCCCCAACTGTTCAGTACAGGAGCGATTTCCCAAATAAACCAAAGCATTAACCGCCGATAAACGGACACTTTGATCCTGGTCGTTTAATGCACTGATTAAAATTTCCGAAGCAAAAGGATGTTTGAGGCGTTTCAACACTTCAACAACAGTACACCGGACAGCCGGATGCAGATGAGTTAACCCTTGGCTAATACTTTCGATGTAGTCCTGTTTCTGACTGGAATACTCCAAATTTCGCGAAGCTAACGCCATGATACAAGCTTCTCGACTGCTGGGATCTACAGACAATTCCAACAAAGCAGCAATGGCCTCTGGGGTGCCCATCCGAGAGAGGGATTCAATCGCAGCTTGAACCACTTTTTCCTCTGGATCAGCGGCTGCCATCCATTGTAAAGCAACTCCGGCTTCTTCTCCTCCCCGTTCTCGAAACGCATGAAGGGCATCTAAACGCCGTTCTGCATTGGTAGAATTCAATGCCATTAACAAAGGTGCAACGGCGTCGGTACTGTTAATCCGTCCTAATGCCATTACGGCTGCCCGGGCAATGTCTCCATCTCCGATCTCCAGTCCCACTAATGTCGTTAACAGAGGAATTGCTTTTTCCTCACCGATATGACCTAAAGCCGAGGTCGCCGCAGCCCGAACTGGATAGGCTGAATCTTGGCTGACAAGCTGTTGTAGAATCTCAAAGACTTGTTTAAGGGATTCTGCCTGGGATTCTGATAACTGATTAAACTCCAAACGCCCAATGGAACGAGCCGCTTGATACCGTACCCAGCAATCGGCATCCTGTAAAGCGTTCAATAACAGGGGTAAGGCTTGATTGACTTCTATATCTCCCAAAGCATGAGCCGCCGCCGCCCGCACGGAGGGAACTTCTTGGGTTAAGGCTCGAACTAAATGGGGCAGAACCCGTTCATCTTCTAGGTAGGGTAAATGTTCAATGGCTGCCCGTCGTACTTTTTCTTCGGGATCGCCTGTACAGTTAAATAAAGCTTCGATACATTCCCCAAAGGCAAAATATCCGGCGATTTTGACGGCTGACTCCCGAATCCGGGGATTGGGGTGAGTTAGTAATTGTAGAATCCGTTGCGGGAGGGCGGGATGACCTAGGGAATTGAGAGCCGCAATGGCACCTAAACGCACGGCGGAGTCGGGATGTCCTAAGAGTTCTAATAGGGCTTCAAAAGCTCGGCCATCGCCTATTTGAGCTAGGGCGGCTGTTGTGGCCATGACTAATTCCGAGTCCGCACTGAGTAAGTCGGTTAAGGCGGGAACCGCTTGATTGCTCCCAATGCGACCCAGGGCGGTGATGGCGGCTTTACGAGTTTCGACATCGTTCACGTCAAGTTGGGCGATTAATAACGGAGTTACGCTACTGCCAAAACGCACTAAGGCTTCAATAATCGATTCTCGCAGTTGAGGATAACTTAATAGTCCGGCTAGGGCGGTGGCAACTTTCTCTCCTTCTAACCATCCTAAGATTAATGCGATCGCCTGAAGTTCTTCAGGATTAGCTTGTTCTATTGCATTCAGTAGGTTTTGAGTTCCGACATCTGTTACCGCACGCCGGGTGAGGTCAGCAATAAATTTTCCTTCTCCAAATTCAGTTTGATAGCGTTGATAAATTTTGGCTAGGGTGATGACTAAACTATTGGTTGGACAGGGGGAGTCAGGGATGTCTGTTTGGTTGAGTGCTTGGGCGATGGGAGTAACCACATCAGCAGAGCCCAATTCTCCTAATACCTCAGCCACTTGATGACCTAATAGCTGATCGTCTAATAGGGCAACGAGGTGACAACTGATGGTGGAGTCTCCAATTTTCATTAAGGCTTCGAGGGCGGGAAAGGCGAGGAAAAAGTCTCCAGATTGGGCGATTTCGACTAATTTATCGACAGCCTCCGTTGCCCGCAGGTGTCCCAAGGATTCGATGGTATGATACCGAACATTAATATCAGCATCATCCAAAGCTTGAATTAAGGCTGGAATCGCTCTGGGGTCATGGCGTTCTCCGAGGGCTAAGGCGGTGTAAATCCGTAAATCAGGATCGGGATCGGCTAAACATGACCCTAAAGAGGGAATTGGATCGATATGACTGAGCACTAAAACCTGAAGCACACTATTGAGAATGTCGGGGTTACGGTGTTGTTCCCGAAGCAAGCGTAACAAATCCTGGGTTAAGTTAGGATCGTCTTGCATTGCTAAACTATCGACGGCCTCCCGACGTACCCGCCAATTCAAGGTTTTTTGAAGTAAAGGCATTAAACGTCCTGCAATTGAGAGATCACCAATTTGCATCAGGGCATCTAGGGCGGGAAAGGCGAGGAAAAAGTCTTGAGATTGAGCAATTTCGAGTAAGGGATCGATGGCTTCTCTCGCTTTTAAATGTCCTAATGCTTCAATGGCATGATAACGAACATTTTTATCATTATCGGCTAAAGCTAAAACTAAGGCTGGTATGGCGCGAACGTCATCCCGTTGTCCCAAGGTTTGGGTGGCATAAATCCGCAGTTCTGGATCAGGGTCATGCAAACATTCAATGAGGGCAGGAATTAAATCTACCCGACTCAAGGCTAAAACTTGAATCACACTATTGACAATGGTGGCATTTCGATGCTCTTGGCGCAGCAGTTGTAATAATTCTGTAGTAATTTCTGGGTTATGACTGGCTGTTAATCGCTCTACGACTTCCCGTCGGACTTGCCAACTACTATCTTGTAGGGCATTCATAAGGTCTGTAGTATTAGCATACAGGCCTTTATTGAGATCATCGGATATGGAAAACATTAAATTCCGCTCTTGAGCCGAGGCGTCAGAGGAGGCAATTTGGGAGGATATGTTTTCCCGACGATAATGTTGAGCTAGATCAATTTCCCGTTCCCGTCGCACCGTGACATCTTCAAGGGTGACGATGGTTCCGACGATGGTTGTTTTCTCCCGTAAGGGCGTAATTGTAACACGCTGCTGCATATACTGGAAGTGCTTGGTGTTCGCCGGGGGGGGACAGGGAATTAAGTATTGATGGAAGGCGGGTGCGAGGGTTTCAATGACGCCTTGGGTAATCACCTGTTGAAATCGTTCTAGTAAACCCCGTTGTTCCAAATCAGGAATCAGATCGGTGATTTTTTGTCCACAACTCTGTGCCGCCGTAATTCCCGTAAGTTCGATTAATCGAGAATCCCAAGAGCGGATTGTTAAATTTATATCGGTTGTAAAAATACCAATAGCCATAATCAGTTATCAGTTATCAGTTATCAGTGTAGAGACGCGCCATGGCGCGTCTGTACCAGTTATCAGTGTAGAGACGCGCCATGGCGCGTCTGTACCAGTTATCAGTTGTAGGGGCGGGGTTACCCCGCCCGTACTCAGTTATCAGTTATCAGTTAAGAACTAAGAGTTAAGAATTAATAGCTAACAGCTAAGGAATTAGCCAATTCTTGCACTGATAACTGATAATGCGGGTACCTAATTACTGATTAATACCAACTCTCAACTGATAACTGATAACTGATAACTGATAACTGATAACTGATTTCGGTGGCGTTCACTGATTTGTCCCATATTTTCTATGCCTTGCAGTGCCGAGCTTAAAACAGTGGAATGTTCTACATTAGAACTGCGAATTAATTTAATTTGTTGGGTGATGCTTTGCATTGCCCCCGTCATCTCTTGAATGGCTTTTGACTGTTCCCTCATGGCTTTGGCTAGTTGTTCCGACTGTATCCGCATATTATCAACAGCTTGGGTTGTTTGAGATGCCATTGTGGCTTGTTCAGTCATGTCTTTGCTGACACTATTAATTAGGTTGCCCAGTCGTTCTGCCTCCTTAGAGATTTGCTCACCCGCCACCGACTGTTCTGCGATCGCTCGTGAAGTAGTCATGACTCCCCGCCTCATGGACTCTACGGCTTGCATAATTTGGGATGCCCCTTTATTTTGCTCAAAAGTCGCTTTACGGACTTGTCCAGCTAAATTAGTGGTATTTTGAGCGGCTTTAATCACATCACGGGCGGCACGAGCTTGTTCATTCATGGCCTGGGTAACTTGTTTAGCAATTTGCTGCATCTGTCGAGTAGAAACCACAATTCCTTGGGTGGTTTTAGATTGTTCAATGGTGGCTTTAGCAACTTCTCGTGCTTGGTTGGCAGTGGTATTAATCGAATTAACAACGGTTTGACCCGCAATCATTTGTTCCTCAGAAGCGACAGTAATTTGACTAACTAATTGGGTGGTTTTTTCAATCCCCGATAGGATTTTTTTTAATCCTCCTAATCCTTCTTCGGCTAGACTCCCACTATCTTCAGCGACTCTTAACCCTTCATTAGAGGTGTTAACGGCATCCTGGGCTACCTGTTGTAAGGCTTTAATAATCGAGGCAATGTCGGAGGTGGCTTGGGCTGCGCGATCGGCTAAATTACGAATTTCTTCAGCAACAACGGCAAATCCTCGTCCGGCATCCCCTGCCCTGGCTGCTTCTATTGAAGCATTTAAAGAGAGCAAATTGGTGCGTTCTGAGATTAAATTAATCGTATCGACAATACTACTAATTTCGTTGGTGCGTTTGCCCATATCTCGAATGACGTCGGAAGATTTAACCATTGATTCTCGTACCCGACTTAACCCTTGAATTGCTTTCTCAACAGTTTTACCCCCCACTTCGGCATCCTGCATGACTCGACGGGTAATTTCATCGGCTTGTTGAGTTAGGGTGGTAATTGAACGAATGGAGCGATCTAACTGTTCGGCGGATGTAGCTGCATTGGTGGCGGCTTCGGTAATTCGTTCTCCATTTTGAGCAACACCGACAACAGATTGCGCCATTTCTTCCATTGACGTTGAAACTTGTTCAACGGTGGCGGCTAAGTTTTCTGTGGTGGCGGTTACTTCTTCGATGGAGGCGGCCATTTCGTTGATGGACGCGGTGGTTTCTTCGGAGGCGGCGGTTAAATCATCGGCGTTTTGAGCGACCCCACCAATGGAACTGGTCATTTCTTCAATGGAGGCGGCGGTTTGATTGACGGCGGTGGCTAGGTTTTCTGTGTCCAAACTGACGCTTTTAATTGATGCGGCTACTTGTACCATTGAGGCGGTGACTTGAGATGCTGAAGTTGCCATTTCTTGTGCACTATTGGCAACATTATGGGTTGAAGTGCTGCTTTGTTGAACGGACGTTGAGGTTTGTCGAATGGCTGTTGCGAGTTCGGTGCTACTAACGGTTACTTGTTCGATGGAGGCTGCCATTTCATTAATAGAAGATACTAATTCTTCTCCAGAAACAGCAACGGATTGAGCTTGGGTTGCTGTATGTTTTAATGAAGTTGTTAGGGTCTGAATTTGGCTACTACTTTCTTCTGCTAGGCGAGTTTGGGTGTTCATCCCCTCTGAAAGATGTTCTACTGCTTGTACAATATCTTGGGTTTTAATTAGGATTTGCTGATTTTGTTGTCGTAGCTGTTGAATTAGTAGAGACGTGCCATGGCACGTCTCTACTGGGTTTTGATCAGGAATTTCAGGGGAGTTTTTTTGCTGATTTTTATAATTTTTTTGTTGCTTATTATTGACTTTAGCCATGATTTTTCTCCTTTAATTGATGACTGATGTACGAATTACGAATTACGAATTACGAATTACGAATTACGAATTACGAATTACGAATTACGAATTACGAATTACGAATTACGAATTACGAATTACGAATACTGATAACCGATAACTGGTACAGACGTGCCATGGCACGTCTCTACACTGATGACTGATGACTGATAACTGATGACTGATTGATCAGTAATTCTTCAACATTGAGAATCAAGATAACTCGTTGTCCTAAGGTGGCAATTCCCGCTAAATATCGACCGCTTAAGTGAGAGATTCCTTCGGGTGGGGGTTGAATGGTTTGTTCTGGGATTGCGATAAATTCCCTAGCGGTATCTACAATTAATCCAACGGTACGATGATGGGAGTGAATCACTATTAAACGAGTTCGTAGATTATAAGGGGTTTTCTCTAGTCCAAATCGGACTCGTAAATTAATGGCGGGAATGACTTGTCCCCTCGAAAAAACAACTCCTTCCACAAAGGGTAAAGTGTTAGGAACGGGGGTAATTTGTTCAATCATTTCCATTTGCTGCACAATTTGAGAGGGAATGCCAAAGGTTGTGTCAGCTAGTTCAAATAAAATATAGGGTTGAGTTGAAGTTAAAACGTCTGACATACGAATTACGAATTACGAATACTGGTACAGACGTGCCATGGGGTCGCCATGCCGTAAGGCTTTTGGCACGTCTCTACTGATAACTGATAACTGATAACTGATAACTGATAACTAAAGCACCCACATCTAAAATTAAAACCACCCGGCGATCGCCAAGTTCTGTTGCTCCAGCTATTCCTGTCACTTGGACAAAGGGATCGGTTAAGGGTGTGACTACAATTTCTCGTAGTCCCGTCACCCGATCAACAACTAAAGCCACCGTATTTTCTCTACTTCCGACCACGATCATCATTAAGGATGAGGGTTCTAGGGAACACAAGGGCGGGTTTGACTGGGGATAGGTGGCAGAAAGAGGGAAAATTGAGGCTAGACGGATCACGGGTAAAACCGTGTTGCGATAGCTGACAATTTCGTTCTTCTCAAAGGAAATAATTTGGGATGTGGAAACTTCTAACACTTCCAGCACCGAGGCTTGGGGAATGGCAAAGGTTTGTTGGGATACAGAAATAATCAAAGCATCCGTAATTGCTAAGGTGAGGGGAAGTTGAATTGTAAATCGAGTTCCTTGACCTTTATGGGTATCTAAACTCAGGAACCCCCCTAACTCCTGAACGGTATTTTTAACAATTGACATCCCTACCCCCCGTCCCGACACTAAATCCACTTCATTTTTAGTGGAAAATCCGGCACTGCACAGAATATCTAATAACGCCATCATATTATATTGGTCGGGCTTTGCGGCTTCCCCATGTTTGTTTTCGAGCAGAGAAACAAAGGATCGAGTTTCAGTGAGTTGGGTCTGGGTTGTAACTCGTTCAATAACGGTTTCAACATCAACACCGCGACCATCATCTTCAATTTCAATCACGACGGTTTCCCCAGAGGTTGTTGCCCGCAGTTTCAGGGTTCCCTGGGGAGGTTTCCCGGCTTCGAGACGCTCTTGGGGAGATTCAATTCCATGACTGACGGCATTTCGCACCAGATGTAATAGGGGGTCAAGCATTCGTTCGACAACGAACTTATCAATTTCGGTTTCCTGTCCGCTCATTTCCAGGGTGACTTGTTTTTCACTGGCCCGAACCAAATCCCGAACGACAAATTGCATCCGAGCAAAAATCTCACCAATGGGAACTAAACGGACTTGCATCACCCCTTGACGCAGATCTCGTAATTGTCGTTCTAGCATTAAGTTAATTTCTTGTAGGGCTCGAATTTGAGGGGAGGGAAGATAGGACGTGATGGATTTGAAATGATCCTCTAAACGGGCACGACTCATGACCAAATCCCCCACCATTCGCATCAAATCATCCAGTTTCGGTAAATCTACACGCACCACATTGGAGGAGGG
>NZ_JADEWU010000055.1:0-40418 GCF_015207485.1 Planktothrix mougeotii LEGE 06226 | reverse complement strand
ATATTGCACAATGATTCACAAAAAGGATGGTTACTTGTATGCAGCATAGAACCCGACCTCTGTTTCCTCTCACCACTGACCTGATTACAGGTTCAGTGGGAGTCTCCACAGAGGAGGAAAGATGAATTCGTCCCATTGCGGCTTCAAAAGAAATCCCGCCATGATCTTCAGGACGATAATTAATCTCACTAATATTAACAAAGGCAATTAATCCTCGTCCTGCGTCCCGTTTCTGTAAAAAATTTACTTCTCGTAAACATAAGGGACATTCACCATCATAAAGCAATTTAATTTTCCCAGAAGTTGATGTGATTGAAGAGGAGTTCAGGGTTTCTACAGTGGGATTCATAAACAACAATAACAATTAAGAGGTAATGCTATTGTAGATAAATTTATCAAAAATTACAGCAATTTTGACCCGGCTTGGGGAAGGGTAAAGGTAAACGAGGTTTGACCCAATTCAGGTGGATCTAACGTCAGATCCCCTTGATGGGCGCGGGCAATTTCTCGTGCTAAACTTAATCCTAATCCGATCCCTTCAATTTGGCGAGTTCGCGCCGGATCACCTCGATAGAAACGATCAAATAAACGATCTCGATCTTTGAGGGGAATATCTTTAGAGGTATTAGTAACAGTAATAATAACCTTTTTCCCCCGTTGATAGCCTTGAATTTTGATCCAACCTTCCGGCAAATTATATTTAATGGCGTTACTAATTAAATTTTGTAAAACTTGGGTTAATAAATCTTGATCTCCTGATACAATGAGTTCAGGATTAATATCTGTTTTAATGATTAAATCTGGTGCTAATAATTCTATATCTTCTATCTGGTCTGCTAACACTGAAGATAAGTTGACCGGGGTTTGATATAATCGCATTTGTCCAGCATCCGCTAAGGATAATAATAATAATTTTCGGGTTGTTCCTCCTAAACGTCTAACTTCATCTAAAAGATGACTTAAGGCTTGCTGTGTAGATGATTCTGTTTCGGCTTTTTGTAACATTTGTTCTAATTCTCCTTGAAGAATAGCCAGGGGAGTTTTGAGTTCATGAGCCGCATCTCCACTAAAGCGAGACGCTTGTTTAAAGCTACGTTCTAAACGTTCTAACATTTGATTAAACACTTGAATTAATTCGACAAATTCAATATCTGTTGTGTTAATAGGAACACGCTGATCTAGTCCTTTTGCTGTCACTTGTCGGATACTTTTTGTTAATCGTTGAATCGGATGTAATGCACTACTGGATAAAAGCCAAGAAGCACCTACAATCATTAATAATAGGATAGGAATTGACACTAAAAACCCATTCCGCATTGATGCCATTTCCTGATCAATACCCCTAAAACTCGTGGCGATCGCTACTTTTTGATGGGGAAACGTGACTAAACCGACACGCCATAACCCCGAAGAAGACCGTCGGGTGATAATTTTAAGTTCTGGGGGAGGAGGGGGAGGGAAATGCGGTTCAAAATTACGGGGAGGACGGCGCAAACGACGGGGAGCATCGGGAAAACCGGGGGGACGAGACTTATCGGGAGTATGGGGAAAATCTAAATGATGGGGAGGTAAGGGAAATGGGGGAAAATCAGAAATTTGGAGGTTAAAATTTGGCATATTGGGGGAGCGATATTGAGTAAAACCCTCTCGATCAATGATCCAAATGGTGATAGGAATATCGTTAAAATGATGGGTTAATTCAGTTTCATAAACTTGTAATGAAGGTTGTTCTTGGATGTGATCACTTTGTAATAATTGATTTCTAAGTTCTGCGTCTAAACGGGCGAGATGAGCATTATAACTGAGTCCCCAAAATCCTAAACTAAAGGCGATTAAAGACCCTCCGGTTAGGGTTGCAGATAACAGCGCAATACGGACTCGAAAAGAGTGGTGTTTCATGTTCATGACTCCGGTTTCCGAAAGCGATAACCGACACCCCGAACACTTTCAATCCAATCATTTCCTCCGATACAATCAATTTTTTTTCTAATGCGTTGAATACAGACATCGACAACATTGGTATTGGGATTGAAATCATACCCCCAAACGTGTTCTAAGATTTGTGTTCGAGTTAAGACTCGTCCCGGCGATCGCATCAAATATTCTAATAAATTAAATTCACGAGTGGTGAGTTCAACAATTTGTTGATTACAGGTCACTTCTCGGGTAATTCGATCTAATTTTAGAGGGCCATAAGCAATAATATTTTGGCGTTCTCCGATGCTCCGACGGACAACTGCATGAATTCGCGCGATTAATTCTTCGACAAAGAAAGGTTTAGAAATATAGTCATCTGCACCTAAATTAAGTCCTTCCAGTCGGTCTTCTAATTCATTGCGTGCGGTGAGTAAAATAACCGGAATATTCCGTCCGGCTTTGCGGAGACTTTTGAGAATGGCTAATCCATCTTTTCCAGGGATCATAATATCGAGAACAATTACATCATAGTCATTGTTCATCGCTTCTAAATACCCGTCATCGCCGTTGTCACAATAGTTAACCACAAACCCTTGTTCTTTCAAACCCATTTGTACAAAATTGGCGATTTTGGGTTGATCTTCAATCAACAGGACATTCATAAGTTTGATGAGAATTGGATGAGAATTTGATGAAAGCTTCCTTAATAATAATGGGATTAATCAGCTTGTAATATTACAAATTTGTAATCTCCGTGAAAGGAAGTGGTAATTATAGCTTGGCTTAATAGAACTATTCAGGATGAGGGAATTAAGCCATGCAACTATTTCAACTTGAATTTAATCCAGTTTCTTTTGCAGCTTTATTAGGATTTTTAGCGGTTGGTGCTTATATTCTAACATTACTTCCAACCACGTTAAGAATTGTTTTCCCAGCCACGACTAAAACAGGGATTCCTAAATGGTTGTTGAAATATCGGCGTTGGATTGGTCTTTTATCATTTTGTTTAGCGGTGGGTCATGCTTATATTTATATTAAACAAAGAAATTTTGATTGGTTAGATATTAAAACCTATTGGTTCTATTTTCAAGGCACTTCAACGTTAACAATTTTTACGTTATTGGCAATTACGTCTAATGATTGGAGTGTTAAACGCCTTAAGAAAAATTGGAAGAAATTACAACAGTTAACGTATTGGGCAATGTTTTTATTAACCTGGCATATTTGGGCAATTATGGCTCACCATTGGACATATTTAACTCCTATTGGCATGGTGTCAATGTTAATCATTATTGTTTTATTTCTCTATCGTCAATGGATTGTTCATCATCAATCTAAAAATCGAGTTTCTGTCAAATCTTAATTGATGTCTTTATTGTAGAATATTTAGGGAGCCAAAGCAGATGTTTATTAAGAAAATAAATTGGAAAATATCAACGGCTTTAGCGATTACAACCGCAGTTGTGATGGGTGTTCCATTAGCTAAGAATTTCTCAAGATTAAATGCAACATCCCCTGAGCTTAAATCAAGTTTATCATTGTCCTCTATGCAAACCTTAAAAGATCATTCAGGATGGATTTATGCGATCGCAATGACTCCCGATGGTCAAACATTAATTAGTGGAGGTTATGGCGGTTTTATTAAAATTTGGAATTTGCAAACAGGTCAATTACAAAAAACCGTAAATGCTCACGTTGATGCCGTTGAATCTTTAGCGCTGAGTCCTGACGGAAAAGTGATCATTAGTGCGAGTTGGGATAATGAAATTAAACTGTGGAATTTTACAACAGGTCAACTGATTCAAACCCTTAAAGGTCATAGCGATGATATTAAAGCAATTGCCATTAGTCCCGATGGGAAATTGTTAGCTTCTGGGAGTACAGATCACACTATTCGGTTGTGGAATTTGTCTACAGGTCAACTTCTAAAAATCCTTGATAATAAAGATTGGGTGACTTCAATTGCCTTTAGTCCTGATCGTCAAACTTTAGCAACGGGAAGCGAAAATGGTAATATTATAATTTGGTCTTTAACCGATGAAGGAAACTATACCTTAATGCAGCATTCTGCGGCGGTTCACTCCTTAGCTTTTAGTCCTAATGGCACAATTTTAGCGAGTGGTAGTGCAGACCATAGCGTCAAATTGTGGAACTTTAAAACCGGGAAAGTTCTGCATTCGTTAAATCACCATTCCGCAGATGTTTTATCCGTTGTTTTTAGCCCCAATGGAGATATTTTAGCAAGTGGAAGTTATGACAAAACCATTAATTTATGGAATCCCAATACGGGGAAACTTTTAAACCATTTATCCGAACATCATCATCCTATTTGGTCATTAGTCTTTAATCCTGAAGGTACAATTTTAGCGAGTGCTAGTGGGGATGAAACGATTAAACTTTGGTCAATGCCTCATTCTCAACCTTTGGTACAAAAAACACCTATACCGATTACTAATAAGGAATTAATTCAACACTTAAACCAACAACTTTATGATACAATTGATCGGCGTTGGCAAGCTAATTTGATGCTTAAAAATTTGTTGATTTATCAAGTTATTTTAAATGAAAAAGGCAAAATCATTGCCTATAAACCCTTTAACTCAGCCGCTGTTCAGGAAATGCAAAAAACCACCTTCTTGTTCCAACCGGATGCTCAATCTTCCCTTCAATCTTTTGCTCAATTTCAGGTGGTCTTATCTCCCTCTGGACTGCTGGAAGTTACACCTTGGGAAGGGTGGAGATAATTGATGAATCGATAACTTTTGGGTTCCCTTCTATTTGATGTTGCCCGAATGGAGTAGACTATAAAGATAAACCCATAATCCAAAATCAAGCAGTATTGAAGGGAACGCCGTGTTAGATATTAAATTAATTCGGGAAAATCCAGCCGCAGTGCAAGACCGCCTAAAGGTACGAGGCGAGTATGATTTGCAACCGATTTTAACCTTAGATGAACAACGTCGCCAACTGGAACAGGAACGCATTGTATTGCAAACCCGAAGTAATGATATTGGTAAATTAGTTGGGGAGAAAATTAAATCAGGATGTGACCCTAAAGGGGAAGAAATTAAAGTCTTAAGAGAAGAAGGTCAACAACTGAAAGTAAAGTTGAGTGAATTGGAGCCAAAGGAAAAAGAAATTGATGCTCAAATCACTCAATTATTATTACCCATTCCCAATTTACCCAGTGAATCAACTCCGGTAGGAAAAGATGAACGAGAGAATGTAGAAGTTAGACGCTGGGGAGATGAATATATTCCCCAAAATCCTAATATTTTGCATCATGCAGATATGGGTGAAAAACTGAATTTATTAGAGTTTAAACAGGCGGTGAAAGTCGCTCAAGCGAGATTTGTAGCGTTAAAAGGTGCAGGTGCTGCCTTAGAACGAGCCTTAATTCAATTTATGTTAGACCGCCATACGAATAACGGTTATATTGAAGTCATGCCCCCGTTATTAGTTAATAGTACCTCCTTAACCGCAACGGGTCAACTACCGAAATTTGCCGAAGAAAGTTTTAAATGTGATTCCGATGATTTATGGTTAATTCCGACCTCTGAAGTATCCGTCATGAATTTGTATCGAGATGAGATTTTAGAGGCGGAACAATTACCCATTTATCATTGTTCCTATACCCCTTGTTTTCGTCGAGAAGCCGGAAGTTATGGGAAAGATACCAGGGGGTTAATTCGGTTACATCAATTTAATAAAGTGGAAATGGTGAAACTGGTTCATCCTGACACTTCAGAAGCAGAACATGAAAAATTAGTGCAGGATGCTGAAGGGGTTTTACAAGCGTTAAAATTACCTTATCGGGTGATAGAATTATGTACGGGAGATTTAGGATTTTCCGCCGCCAAATGTTATGATATTGAGGTGTGGTTGCCCTCTGCGGGAACCTATCGCGAGATTTCTAGCTGTTCCAATGTTAAGGATTTTCAAGCTCGACGTGCCAATATTCGCTTTAAAGAAGCGGGTAAAAAAGGTACACAATATATTCATGCGTTAAATGGTTCTGGGTTAGCTGTAGGTCGCACTATGGCTGCGATTTTAGAAAATTATCAACAACCTGATGAAACCATCCGTATTCCTGACGTTTTACAACCCTATTTAGGACGAGAAATCCTCTAATTCGTAGTGAGCCCTTCAGGGCTCTCTATCTTTAATTTTAGGGCTTAAGCTGATCAATATTTAAACTGCATTTTAAAACTATTGCTGCTATTTCCAGTACCGTTATTGTTCCAAGGCTGCGATCGCATTGCGGACTGTTGTACCATTTGTCGAGCTTGGTGACGCTAGGCTTCTGCGATTGCCTGAGACGCATATCGAGGTCAATAGAAATCTGTTGATGTTCCTCTCGAAGAACTTGAATCTGCTTGTGAACAGATGAAATTGCAGCCTCAAGCAATGGTTTCGATTTGGGTTGGGCCATATTTTGAGTGAATCTTGATTAACGGTTTGAGCAGTGGCTATCCCCTCTGTATCCAAATTAGAAGCCTATTCCACTCAGAATTTAATGTTACTTAACTTTACATTTGAGAGAGTGTCAATGAATGAAATGATTAACTTTAGTTGATTTCACTTGCAATTCAGAGGGAGGTTTATTACAGTATTAACAGAAGCAAAGAAAGCTTCCCTGACAGATAAGCAAACGATGTTCAAACGGTTATATCTCATCTAAAAGGAGGTCATAAAAACGTTTTATTGGGCATCGAAGTTGAGTGAAATTAGGAGGTAAAAATACTGTTTCATCTAACGTCTGTCATCTTCCGCAGCACCTCTTCCTTTGGTTGCTGATATTTCCTCAAGTGAATCAACTGGGAGCAATGTAGCTTCGTAATTAACAAGTTTACAACTCCAACTTTGATATATTATAAACGAGGAAATTCCTCAGTCTGACTAGGAGGTAGGTTACGCTGTTAAACGTCAAAACAATCTGTTTCGTCGAAGTCGAATATAAACAACAGTACCCATCGTTAATCCTTACACTTCCCCCAATTATGGTAAAGGGAGCAATGCAACTAAGCATTAAACCTTAGTGCAACTCTACATCATCCAACACAGGAGAGGAAATCACTGAGGAAACCGGATTTGGGTACTGTTGTTTATTGCGGGTTAATAACTGATAACTAATAACTGATAACTGATAACTGATAACTAATAACTGATAACTGATAACTGATAACTGATTAAAGTTGCCAGAAAAATAATAAACAGAATTGTCCGATTAACCGTTCCAATTTAGAGCGACGTTGCCAATCTTTGCGATTCACCAAATAACTATTGGCAAAACCCTGTGTAAAAAACGTTTCAATTTGGGGAATAACTTCAGGTTCAGACGTCGAAATATTTAATTCATCATTTTTAAACAAACTACGGGGATCAAAATTAGCACTACCTAAACTCACCCAATGATCATCAACTAACCAAGCCTTTGCGTGCATCATGCTTTTTTGATATTCATAAATCTCAATTCCTCCCTGCAATAAATAACCGTACAATTCACGGGACGTATAATGAACAAACGGTTTATCACAGGTTTTTCCCATCGTTAAAATCCGAATATCTACCCCTCTGCGCTTCGCCTCAAATAAAACTCTACGGGAACTCGGATCAGGTAAAAAATAGGGACTAGCAATCCAAAGTCGATATTGAGAAGCCTGAATTAAAGATTGATATAAAGAGCGAATTTCCGAATCTCGATAACTCGGATCTTCTCCGGGGGTAATAATCACCTTGGGATCATGTTCAGGAGTCAAAACCAGAGGATCTAAGGCCAAATCCGCCACACCGCCACCATCCATCCAATGTTGCAGAAAAATACCCCGTAACCGGGCAACTAGAGGGCCTTCAAAGGCAATTTCATAGTCAAACCAAGGACAGCAACAATCATTCCCGTCTAAACCATCCCACTCATCAGAAATCCCCGCCCCCCCAATCATCGCTAGATGTTGATCAATTAACAATAACTTCCGATGATTGCGTTTGAGATGATGGCTTAAATCTTTCCAACTTAATTCATTAAATAATTCAACTTCCACCCCGGCGGCTTCCAACCGTTGCCAATAGTCCGCAGATATGGATTGGCTGCCATAATTATCCGCTAACAGTTGAACTCTAACCCCCGCTTGAGCACGTTCAGCCAAGGTGGCTGCAAACTCATCAGCCCGTCGCCCCGGTGTCATCATATAGGTTTCAAACTGAATCACCGTTTGGGCTTTGCGAATGGCATCCAGTCGGGCGGCATAAATTTGATCGGCTTCCACCCAAAACCCAGTGACTTGTCCGGCGGTAATGTAGGAATCCGATAAACAGGCAATCGTAAAGGCGAAATTATCGGCGGTGGGTGGGGGTAAATTTCTAACCTGATAGTGGTGTTTGTCTCGAAAAACCCCTCGAAAATAAAGAATCAGAAGGATCACAATCACCACAATGAGGAGCATTGTTCCTACTGATATCAGATCCATCCCTAGCTGACTCATAACATTCACGGAATAAGTTCACCCCCGGTTAACCTAGACGGATCAACCAAGGGTGAGTGGAAATTCTGGATATTTAGTCGATATTAAGTTGGTTTCCCCGACGATATTGTTGGTACGCTGCGAAAAATAACCCTAACAGCGTCACGACAATTAAACCCAGAACAATTCCTGACAGTAATGGTTCTACCACTGGATCTCCTTCGGTGTTAACTTGAGCAATCAACCCTCTATGATACCGTTAACGGTTAACGGTTAACTGTTGGGCGCTCTTGCTCTTCACTCATCAACGCTATAAGCTAGTTACAGTGTAAAGATTTTTGTAGATAATTCTCAAATTATTAGAAACACCTTGGATAACCAGCTTGCGATTACACAAATTGAAGTCCTGATTAAACGGGCCACCGTCGTCAGCCTAGTGTTGATGGTTTTTATCCTAGGTTGGATTTTTGTCCTTCCTAAGCTACAGGTTTTTGATCCCTATGTGGAAAGTGTTCTCTCCCTCAAAGGCGACCCGGTAAGGGGACAGGAGATTTTTCTCTATAACTGTGCTGGGTGTCATGCTTGGCAAGGGAGTAGTCAAGTAGGGCCAAGTCTGCATGATGTTTCCCAACGCAAGTCAGAAGTCGGGATTATTCAGCAAGTTATTGGGGGCAATACCCCTCCCATGCCTAAGTTTCAACCCAATATTAAGGAAATGGCTGACCTGTTGAGTTATCTCGAAACCTTATAATTTAAAAAATTGCAAAAGGAGTTGATCAAAATTAACAACTTTTGCTATAGTAAAAGATGTTGCTGGTGTAGCTCAGTGGTAGAGCAGCTGATTTGTAATCAGCCGGTCGCAAGTTCAAATCTTGTCACCAGCTTTGGCACCACCCTCTGATGACAGATTATTCTGCGTACCAAAACTAATTATCAAGAAATTGGGTTTAAAACCACTGTTTGGCTAAATCAATTAGTGATGCAAGTTGGTATTTGTTTCGGCAATGGATAGAATATTTTGCAACCAAATTTGATAAATTGGCAATTCCCGTTACACCCCATTACACTTCACAGAAATGTTCTAATTGTGGGGTGATTGTGAAAAAATCTCTGTCAACTCGCACCCATATTCAAACACATTCCATCCGAAAATGCAGCTTTAGCTGAAACTCTTGCTTATTTAGTTGATAACTTCCAGTTTGATCAAATTTTAGCTTTGCTTGGCACTCATCGAGAAATAGCTAAATGACTCAGGCTCCCAGTTGTGTGTTAATTCTTAAAGCGATCCATGCAATTTAATTATCCCTTCATCAAACACTTGATCTTCAGGATCAATCCCGCGAATCATGAGATGATCAGCATAAATTTCAATCGCCGTAAATCCTAAGGTTGAGGCGGCGGTTGCTGTCCACTCTGAACGTCCGACTGGCCGAATGGGGGCGCCTCCGATACCCGTTGTTAAATAAGTGGTACCCTCAATCGGTTTCGTGCGTTCATAATCATGTTCATGACCATTCATATAAAGTTGAACCTTATATTGTTTAAATAATGGCGTTAAGCGATTAATTAATTCTTCATTAACACCATATACTCCAGAAGAATAAATGGGAAAATGACTATAAACAATTTTCCAAGGAGATTGACTTTTTCGCAGTTGGTTTTCTAACCAAGGCATTTGGTTTTCCCAGTCCGCATTATGATTGGCATCTAAAACAAAAAATTCCACCGGATCATATTGAAAACTATAGTAACGACCCTTCATGTTAAATAAAGGATAAGTTACTTGACGATCTCCATTTTCTGTTCTAAGATCGTGATTTCCTAAACAGGCATAAAATTGAACATTTTCTTTGAGTAAGGGTTGATAGGGTTTCTCAAAAACGGCGTTGATTTTCTCAATTTCACCATTTGTATAAATATTATCTCCTAGTAAAGTTACCACTTGAAAAGGATTGTTTTGATAATAGCGAAACATGGCATTAGCGACATCATATTGCCCTATCTCTCCTGTGCCTGCATCTCCAATCGCGATAAAACGAAATAACGGTTGATGACTACTAGGAACTGCTGCGATCGCATGATGTGTTACCGGAATTTCTTGATGTGAAGTTTCAGAAGTCGTCAAAAACCGCTTTTTAATCTCCCATGCAATCACACTACACGCACTCAGACCACTTAACCCTAAAAATTGACGGCGATTCAATGACATAAAGAGAAAAATTAACCCAATGTATCATTCATACAATAGTACATTTTTTAACGCTCGGCGAGACGCTCAAGATCTCACAACGGTTTCTCCCCGACGTTTGTAGCTTCCCGCTTTTGTAAATTGTCTGCAAACAAACTCTACAGTTAAAGTTAGATACAGTACAAATTATTGATCACCCAGAAGATGGAGTGGCGCGAAATCCAGTAGAAGGTTTACCAATCATGATTTTAACGTGAAGATTTCGATCTGGGATGAAATTAGGGGAACTTTTTGATTTCAGAATCGTCCAAAATAAATTTTGCATCTGATTATCTCAAATATCAAGATTTGATCATAATAATCTTTATAATAATCTTTCTAAAGAAAGATGTAATATCTCTGTGTAAGTATGGAGAATAAAAACGTAATTTCTACAGCAATAAACTCACCATTTCGTAACGAGATGTCAACAAAAATGAATAAAATTAACTTGATCGTTGAGACTTGTTTAGAGACAGGCTACCTAACAATCGATGCTGAAGAACGTTTGCGGAACCTTTTGCAAACAACCAAATACAGTATGGAGGATTTTCATGCCTTTTTCAAACTACAAGAAGCTGTGATTGAAGGATTAGTTCGTCAGGAATCACGGGAACTAATTTTTAATAACAGTTCTGTTTCTAATTTGTTGATTGTTTAACGGTTTTAAGGTTTAGATTGAGTTGGAACGTTTCGATTGCTAAAATAGGTTTTAAAAATGTCATGGGCAATCGGAGCCGCAGAAACTGCTCCATACCCTCCCGCTTCCACCACCACAGCGATCGCAATTTCCGGTTTATTAGCAGGCCCAAACCCAACATACATTGCATTATCCGGCTGTCCAGGGATTTCAACTGTTCCCGTTTTTCCCCCCGTTAAAGGAATTGTGCCATCATTTAATCCTCGTCCCGTTCCTTTTTTCACCACATCAATTAATCCAGCGCGAATGAGATTCAGTGTGGATGCAGAAATTTTTGTTTTCATCGGTTTAGTTTCAGATGTATTCGTTTGAGACATTAATAAATGGGGTTGAACTCGCCAACCATTATTAGCAACAGTAGAAATCATCACCGCCAATTCTAAGGGGGTAACTAAGACTAAACCTTGACCAATTGCCATGGTTACCGTATCTCCTACATACCAAGGTTCTCCATATAACTTTTCCTTCTCTTTTGGGGTAGGAATTTGTCCGTGATTTGCTCCATCTAACCCCAATAAATCTAAATTAATCGTTCCCGCAATTCCCAATTCTTTGCCCCATTTTGCGATATTTTCTGGCCCTGTTTTCATCCCCACTTGATAGAAAAAGGTATTACTACTAAAAGCTAAAGCATCTTTAAATCCAATCACCCCATAACCATTTCCATGTTCATGAAAAGCAATCCCACCAATTTTAATTGCTGAAGCAGTTGCTAATTTAGAAGTGAGTGAAAATTTTCTGGATTCAATTCCGGCCGTTGTCGTCACAATTTTAAAGGTACTACCGGGGGGATATCCCTGTAAAGCTCGATTTAATAAAGGTTGTTCAGCGCCTTGAAGTTGTTTCCATTCCTGCGACGTTACTTGATCTGTAAAGAGATTGGGATCAAAAGTCGGCCCACTGGTTAACGCTAAAATTCCTCCAGTTTTAACATCTAAAACCACAACCGCCCCTCGACGATTAGCTAAGGCTTTTTCGGCGGTTTTTTGTAAAGCTAAATCTACCGTTAAACCCATAGATTCTCCTTGTTTAGGAGATTGCAATCCTAACTCTTGAATTTCCTGTCCTTTCGCATCCACTTCAATTAATCGATTTCCCCAAACTCCCTGGATTTTAGAATTTGCTAATTTTTCAATCCCCATTTTTCCAACCATCATTCCCATCGGATAATCAGGATTTGCTTTTAATTCTTCCGATGTCGCTTCCCCAATATAACCTAAAATATGAGCCAATAAATTACCATTAGGATAACTTCTTCGGGATTCTCCCCGCACTTCCACACCGCGTAAATTTTCCACTTTCTCGGCTAAACCAATAAACATTCCGGGAGATAAATTCGGACTAACGCGCACCGGAATTCGAGAACGATAACCGGTTTTTTCTAATTTTTCCAGAATTTCAGAAGCGGGAACTTTTAAAATAGATTGTAATTGTTGGGCGGTAATTTTCCATTGTTGAGGAGATTGTTCTTGGGGCCATAAATAAACTGAGCGAGACAGTTGACTTCCCGCCAATAAAAACCCGTTTCGATCTAAAATTTGACCTCGTTTTGCAGGAACAGGAATCAAACGTAAGCGATTATTTTCGGCTCGAACTCGATGATATTCTCCTTGAATTAATTGTAACCGGGCGAGTTGAATTCCTAAACCGCTAAAAAAACATCCGATTAATAATAAGAAAGCAACGCTTTGGTGCATCCGGCGACGTCGGAGCGTTGGGTGTTGTTGTTCAGGAATTGTGACATAATGGGATTGACCCGGAAATAGGGATTCGTTAGCCATAGTTTCAGATTTCTCAGGGTAAGCTTCATCATTCTTAATTCTTCATTCCTGTTTCTTGCTTTAAAATCAGAATAAACCGCTACGTTTTAATCGGGGTCAGACGAATGAGTAGTAGTCATCATCTCGTTTTTCCTCCCCAGAGTTATTCTTGGGAATGTCTTACTGCCTCTGAGGTTTTAACTCAACAAAACTCTCCCAATGGTGATGTCCGGGTCGGGAATAATTTACTGATGTTTCTCGCTTTACAAGCTCTGCAACGACAAGTTCCCCCTCGTCTGAACTGTTTTAAGACTTTTTCTCCCGAAATTCAACAAGAAATTTATAATTATTTTGGCAGTTACCAACAAACTTGTCTGATTATTGATCAACTGTTATTGAATCTGCAAAACCCGACTTTTATTAATCAATCTTGTCAGCAAAGTTCCTTGGGAAAAAAACTTCCCAATGCCTTATATATTCATCGTTCAGCTTTAGGCGAATTAAATATTTTATTACGAATTTATGAACAATTAAGCCGTTTTTATTTACCCTTGCTCAAACCCTTTACTCTGATCAAATTTCATACCAATCAACCCGTTATTTCTTATTTATTTTATCCTGACTTTGATCAAGATCCCCATCCAGCTTTAACAGCTAGTTTTCAAGTTAATGTTAAAACCGGACAAGTGAATCTTATGGATTATTCTAATAGTGATAATCCGCCAATTTTACATCGAAAAGAAACCTTTGTAAGTTCTGATTATCCCCATTATGAAAAATTCACCCAACTGACTCAAACTGAAGAAAAATTAGGATTATTAGAACCCCGACGAGTATCCGTCTCTGCCTTAGATGCAGAATTGATTCAATCAGAAACTCGTCTCTATCGCACCATTGGAACTCGCAAAGGATGGCAACAACACTTAAATAAACATGGGGTAGAAATTCAAGATCATCAGGTGATTAAAATTGGAGATCATTTAGAGTCTTTAATTCCGATTAATCCCGATGATCCCTTAGCTTTTCTCCCTAAAATTGAACGTCATCGGGCCGCACTTCCTCGGAAAACCTTATCTCGTCCGGTTCGTTTAGCATTAGAAGCGGAACTCTTTCAAAAAGAGACTACTTTTTTTGATTATGGCTGTGGATATGGGGGAGATATTCAACGATTAGCAGAACAGGGATATATCAGCACCGGATGGGACCCTTATTATTCTCCCCAGACCCCTCGTGTTGAATCAGATATTGTCAATTTAGGCTATGTAATTAACGTCATTGAATGTCAAACGGAACGACGAGAAGCGTTAATTCAGGCCTGGAATTTAACCCAAAAGGTGTTAATTATCGCAGCCCAAGTATTAGTCGATACCCAAGAAAAAGGGATCATGGTTTATGGGGATGGAGTGATTACCAGTCGCAATACCTTTCAGAAATATTATCAACAGGAGGAACTCAAAGTTTATATTGATCAGGTGTTAAATGTTGATGCCATTCCTTTAGATTTAGGAGTTTATATTGTTTTTCGGGATGAAACAGAAGCTGAAAAATTTCGCGCCTCTCGCTTTCGTTCCCGGTTAACTTCTCCCAAAGTCCGGTTAAACATTAAACGCTTTGAAGATTATCAAGATTTACTGCAACCCTTGATTCAATTTGTTAGCGATCGCGGTCGTTTACCAGTAGAAACCGAACTTCCAGAAGAAGAACCCATTAAACAAGAATTTGGCAGCCTGAAACGTGCATTTCAACTAATTTTACAAGCAACAAACCCCGATGAATGGGATATAATCGCCCATAAACGCCGTCAAGATCTACTGGTTTATATTGCCTTAAGTCGGTTTGGTCGTCGCCCTAAACTGTTTCAGCTTTCAGAACAAATGAAAAATGATATAAAAGGTTTATTCGGTAGTTATAAAAAATCTTGTAATTTAGCTGATCTAATGTTATATACTCTTGGTGATCCTAAAATTATTGCCAACCATTGCCAAAATAGTGCAGTCGGTCAAAAACGAGCCAATTCCCTCTGGATTCATATTTCAGCATTGGAAAAACTTGATCCCTTACTGCGACTCTATGAGGGATGCGCGAGTCAAACTCTCGGTCGTCCTGAAGGTGCAAACTTAATTAAGTTTCATATCAAAACGCCCAAAATTTCCTATTTATTTTCTCCCGATTTTGATCTCGAACCTCATCCGACTCTCAGCACTTGTATGCAAATTGACTTACGGGATCTTCAGGTGAGCTATCAAGCCTATGATGGCCCCAATCCCCCCATATTGCATCGCAAAGAAACCTTAGTCACGCCAGAGTATCCCCACTATCAACAGTTGGTTAGACTCAGTGACCAAGAAGAAAAATGGGGACTGTTGGATAACTTTCGTTTGATTCGGACGCGCCTGGGTTGGTTAAAATGTTTAGAAGATCATTGTGCTGAAATCAGGGGTTATCGTGTCTACTGGCGTACCGATGCCGATCCTTACCGGGTTAAATTATTGCGTTCTGCTCGTCGGGCTCGAAAGAAATTACAGTCCTGTGATCCATAAGGAGAGGTTGGCATCAGTACCGACTTCAGTTTCTAGTCAGGCTAACACGAATTAAACAAAATATTAAAGAATGGACATTAAACAATTAGTTGAAAAATATACTCACGGAGAAAGGGATTTTCGAGGTGCTATCTTAATTGGGGTTCAACTCAATGGTGTGGATTTGAGTAGCGTCGATTTAAGTGGTGCCAATCTCATTAATGCCGACTTACAGGGAGCCGATTTGAGTGAAGCCGATTTAACAGGAGTCAACTTAATTAATGCTAATTTAAGTGGTGCAGATTTAAGTGGATCAGATCTCAGCCGTGCTTATCTCAATGGAGCTAAATTAGTCGGTGCTTATCTCAATCGTAGCCATTTAGTGAATACCTATTTAAGTGGAGCTAACTTAATCTATACTAAATTGATTGGCGCGAATTTAACAGGAGCTAATCTCACCAATGTTAAATTAATTAATGCCAATCTCACCCGTGCTATTTTGACGAATTCTAACCTCACAGGGGTTAATTTAATTGGTGCAGATCTCAAGGGTGCGACCCTGACGGGTGCGGATCTTAGAGGTGCGAATTTAAGTGGCACTTTAATTGATGAAACCACCGAAATGAGTGAGAAATGGCGTCTGGTTCAGGAAATTGTGACTGAAGGTGGAATTGAACGGGATTTGAGTTTTACCGATTTAAGAGATGCTAACTTAATTGGAGCGAATTTAACAGGGGCAAATTTATCGTTTGCTGATTTAAGTGGTTCTAATTTAAGCGGTATTTATCTCACGGATTCTATTGTGGAAAATGCTAAATTTTTAGGGGTTGTGGGATTGTCTCCCGAAGCAAAACTCAACCTCAAACAACGGGGTGCTATCCTAGATTAACAATTCTGTAGGGTGCGTAAGCCCAGCGCACGCACCCCCTAACCTAATATTATAACAACGCTTGTAAATTCTGCCCAGCTGAAATAATATTACCCTGCATCAATTGAGCAACCCCTAATAAAGCTTTAAATTCCGGTTGATTGGGTTTTAACTCTAAGGCAGGTTTTAACGCCTGTTCTGCTAATTTGGGCTGTAAATTATACAGATAAACAAATGCTAAATAAGCATGAGCATTGGGGTTTTTACTATCTAGTTGAGTGACCCATTTTAAAGCGGCGATCGCTCCTTTTGCATCCTGTTGTAAAACATTAGCCAACCCTAAATTATACGCTAAATCTAAACGGAATGGTTCTTGTTTTAATCGATATTCTAACGCTATTTCCGCTTGATTAATATAATCTTGAACCGGATCATATTGATTAATTCGTCCTACCTCCGCAAAAATCGGATCTAACCCTTTTATTCCTTGAGGTAAATTCACTGATAATATTCTTAACTGCGTCACTAAATCTAATTCTGGTGCTGTTAACGTAGGAGCTTTAGGATTGATATTTAAGGTAATCTTAGGAGATTCTATTTGATAAATTTCACCTGTTTTGCGGTTTAAATAAGTAGCTTCTAACTGATAATTTCCAGGGATAAGATTAACTGGAGGAAGCATCGCCATCTGTTCTGTCACTTGATAACTCTGATTTGATGAATTCCCATATAATTCTCCCATACCAATACCATGATCATGAATCCAAAATGATAAACCTTCTTTTTGCTCAGGAGTCAATTTCCAGGTTAAAATTACGATTCCTTCCTGCAATTGTTGTAACGATCCTTGCCATTGATAAGTCACAGGAACCGCAACTCCTGGGGGTGCTTGTTTAGGAATTAAAATTTGTTCTAATTTTACCTTAGAAATAGATTGTTTTAGGGGTTCAACTTTTACAAACGGAATGATTCTTTGATATAAATTTAAAAAACTATTATCCGGTAATAACCATTGTTTTTTTAAGTTAAATTCTGGACTTGTTTCTAACATTTGCATGGTCATTTGTTGAGCATCTTGAACCCGATCTACTGAACCTTGTTGTCCGGTTTTAGTGACAAACCAAGACATTGAACGCACATCCTGAAAAACATTATTTTTATTCGTTCCGACTTGTCTAGCATACACTTGAGAATCTTTTAAACCTCCATAATAGTTTAAATTATGCTGATTAATTTCTGGCGTTGAAGGTAATACCCCTAAATTAGCTTTTAAATAAGGTTGAGATTGAATCATTTCTGTAATCACTTGTTCATTGGGCCAAGGCTTTCCTAAATAAACATGATGTTCATTTCCTGGGTTTAAAGTTCTCATGACCTGTCTAACGGGATAACTGCCAATGGGCCATAAATTAAAAATCATTAAGATTATGCCTAAACTAACCGTAAACCAGCGAATTTGTCGCCCCCATTGTTGCGGGAATAAGCTTAAAAAATAAGCTAAAATAATCGCTGAAACCGGAAGTAAGGGTAAAGTATACCGAAAATCCTTATTAATATTTAAGGTAGAAATAAAATATCCCCCAAACCAAAATATAGCTAACCAGTTTAAGGATATCCAGTTTAAGTCTAATTTGGCAAAATCAGAAAAGGGATGATGTTGTTGATTTCCCGATAACGAATAATGTTTGATAATATAGAATAAAAGTCCTATAATCGGGATAATTAATAACGGCCAGGAAAGATGAGCCGGAAGTAATTTAAAATAATAAGTCCAAGCATCTAAACTGGTTAACGCTGGATCGCCTTCTGCGATCGCAGAATCAACCGTTGCTCGTTTCCCAGAGGTTAACATTAATAACCAATTAGTTCTTGTCCAAGGAAAAATAACGACAATTGATAATAATAAGGCGATCGCTAATTGTAAAAACCGTTGCCATTGACGATGTTTAAGAATTGTAGCGGTTATCCATAATAAAGGAATAAATAGGAAAAATAGGGCGGTTTGTTTGGTTAAAAGAGCCAGTCCAAAGGTTAACCCAAATCCAATAGAAAATCGCCAAGATTGATCGAATTTAGAAAACCACCACAGCGTTAAGCCATAAAAACTTAACGTCACCATTGCGGTTAACGGATAATCTAATAGAAATTGTAAGCGATGGTGATAAAGTCCGGGGAAAATCGCGCATAAAACCGTTGCCCAAAATCCCACAGTGGGGTTAAATAAACGGGTTCCTAAACCATAAACCGAAGCGAATAAAATTGCACTGAATAATAAATGAACGGCATTGGTTTGATCCGATCCTAATCCTAATAAATTTTGAAAGGGAATGGTTAATAAATAGGTCAAAGGTGGGATTTTCGGTGACAGCATCCACATCTGAGTCCACCAGTCCCCGGAAAACCCTTGGGGATGTTGCCACATTTGCCAATAATCTAGGGCACTATTGAGATAATCGGCTTGATCCCAAGCGGGCACTGAACGATCCATCCTAAACCAGATGCGATCGCTTACCGCCACCAAAAGCCAAATTAAGCTGACCCCAATGAGCTCTACAGGGGGTTTTTTGTGCCTCATGCTGCTATCCCATCTGCTGCCTCATTCACTGTATCAAAAAATTTCTCTTCAGGGGGGTTGCCAAACGCGATTAGATTTGCTAGATTAATAAAAGTGAAAAACAAGCCGGGATAGCTCAGTCGGTAGAGCAGAGGACTGAAAATCCTCGTGTCGGCGGTTCAAGTCCGCCTCCTGGCACTCGATAAAACCCCTTAAAGTGTTAACATTTTGAGGGGTTTTTCCTTTCTAGTTCCTCAATCTCTTTAAGATAGCCAATACAAGTAGTTGACGGATGATACAATCCTTGATTATGATCAAAGTATCACAATGCTGATTACTGTTATTATCATCAATATTTTAATTTCTTTAGTCTGTTTGTATATCGCTCGAAAAATCTGGCTGTTTACTTTAATGATTAATCGTTTAGAAAAACGGTTAATTTTAATGGAGCGTAACACCCGATTTGTTTTAGAAAGAGCACCGAATTTTATTGATTATGGACAACAGGGAAGTGCTCAACTCAGGCAAAATTATAAGCAACTTCAACGACAACTGCAACAACTTAACCAAGCAATGGCATTAGTTTCTTTCGCGGTTCGATTTTGGCCGAGAGCCATACCCGGAAGCAGATCAACCTTCTAGGAACAAAATTGCTTATAATAAATAATGCTGAGGACTTATCTATTCTAGGTTTCAATCCCTGAAAGGGATTAGTGGTTATTATAACGACCAACATCTCAGAGATGCCAGTAAATAGCCAGTTTCAATCCCTGAAAGGGATTAGTGGTTATTATAACCCAAAACAATTAGGAATTTAATTATGACCGCAACGTTTCAATCCCTGAAAGGGATTAGTGGTTATTATAACCCCTAGGGATTCTCTCACCTGCAATCTGGATTCTAGTTTCAATCCCTGAAAGGGATTAGTGGTTATTATAACTATTAGTCATTAGTTGACCTCCGATTAGGTTAACTCGTTTCAATCCCTGAAAGGGATTAGTGGTTATTATAACAAGGATTTAGTTGAATATCAATTTGAGAGTTCCGAGTTTCAATCCCTGAAAGGGATTAGTGGTTATTATAACCTCTTTGAATTTCAGGATCACTTTCCAAAAAACCTGAAAGTTTCAATCCCTGAAAGGGATTAGTGGTTATTATAACTTCCGGGGGGTGTGGCGTGATTGTCTTCAGAAATGTTTCAATCCCTGAAAGGGATTAGTGGTTATTATAACGTTAGCGCCGCGATTATGGGAATTAAACAAATTGTTTCAATCCCTGAAAGGGATTAGTGGTTATTATAACCCAATAGTTCCTCGCTAGGCATACCCGGAAGCCAGTTTCAATCCCTGAAAGGGATTAGTGGTTATTATAACTACAGGGGTGTCTACTGTAGTGTTCATCAAACTTGTTTCAATCCCTGAAAGGGATTAGTGGTTATTATAACCTATTTTTTAAGAGTTCGGCTGTTGCCAGAGTAGTTTCAATCCCTGAAAGGGATTAGTGGTTATTATAACAACCGACACCGGAACCGATTGACATTTTTCCCGATGTTTCAATCCCTGAAAGGGATTAGTGGTTATTATAACCTTCTCTTCACCCCGTAACCAGTCACCGCCAGTTAGTTTCAATCCCTGAAAGGGATTAGTGGTTATTATAACAGAACGCTCAAATGGCTTATGAGTTGGCTCAACAAGTTTCAATCCCTGAAAGGGATTAGTGGTTATTATAACAAGGTAATCCAACATCGCGCCGCCAGTTAGTCCGAAGTTTCAATCCCTGAAAGGGATTAGTGGTTATTATAACCGCAGGCTCCTGAAACCGTTAATTTATATAGTTTTCGAGGTGCGATCGCGCCAACCTGATCTGAATATACCATTTCAGCCATCGACTTGACAATAAGGAAAAACCAAAAAACGCTGAAAGCCTTATATAGTATTACTTCTAAAAGTTGCGCCAACCTCAAAAGATAACCAATAGAGTTCAAACCCTCAACAGACAACAGTTTCAGCCCTGAAATTTCCATATAAGTTTTGAACAGCGATAGGTTGTCGCAACTTTAGAGTAGTCAAAATCCATTAGTTTTGCTGCTGAGTCATGACAGATGACTGATCATTATTCTGGCGTTGACGTTGGAGATAAGACACAATTGCAGGTAACAATAGACAAATCGCGCCATTAATCAAAGCCAATAATAATCCGTAGGTTAAGTCTGTATTCATTGTTCCTAAGTCTCCAGAAACGATAGTTTTTGTGTTGCTTGTATTTGCTTATTATGAACCCCAAACCTGGGAAACGCCTACCCTGCAATGGTTTGAATTACTTTTAGATTTGATAAGTTCTCTAAATCAATGACACGCTCAAGCCTGAAGACAGCCTCATGTCCCCACTTCTATCCTTTCCCGATGACCCAGAAAACGCGGAAAATCCTCAGTTTTTCCTCAGTATAAATGCGGAGTCAATTTCTGCTGCACTCCTGAGATACATTGAGATTGCTCAAATTTTAAGTATAAATACGAATCAACTTTCTTCAGACCCATTAAATTATTGTTCAACTTGATAACCTAAATCCGCTAACTGACTGCGGGACTGTCGCCATTTCGGTTGAACTTTCACAAACAATTCTAAATAGACTTTTCCGTCAATTAACTTTTGAATTTGTTGACGCGCATCACTTCCAATGGTTTTAAGCATACTTCCCTGATGACCAATTAAAATTCCTTTTTGGGAAGGTCGCTCAACATGAATAGTAGCTAAAATTCGAGTAATTTTAGGATCTTCCTCCACACGGTCAACGGAAATCGCAACAGAATGGGGAACTTCTTCACGGGTATTGTATAAAATTTGTTCTCGAATCAATTCCCCAATAATGAAACGTTCAGGTTGATCCGTCACTAAATCCGGGGGATAATAATAGGGGCCAGGTTCTAAACGATCAATTAATAACCGTTGTAAATTATCAACACCTTCCCCGGTTAAAGCCGAAAATTTAGCAATCGGCCATTGATACGGTTGGGCGAGTTGTTGATAGGTTTGATCAAGATATTCATAATCAGAAGGTTGTTGATCTTGTTTATTCAGTCCTAGAATTATCGGAACCTGGACGTGTTCAAGTAATTCTACAATATAGCGATCGCCTCCGCCCGCATCCACCGAACTATCAACGACAAATAATAAAACATCAACAGACTGAATCGCTAATTTAGCATTTTGAACCAAAACCTTACCCAATTGATGATGGGGTTTATGAATTCCAGGGGTATCAACAAAAATAATTTGAGCGTCTGGAGTCGTCAGAATTCCCCGCAAACGGTTGCGTGTCGTTTGAGCAACTGGGGACGTGATGGCGATTTTTTGACCCACCATCTGATTCATTAAGGTTGATTTCCCGACATTCGGACGGCCAATAATCCCGATAAATCCCGATTTATATCCCTCTGGTGGTAAGGGAATTGTTACACCTTCAAACCCATCCATGAATATTGTGTTCCCGTTAATGTGGTAATCCTTTGTTCTATTCATTGTACTTGATTCTCCACCCCCTCTTCCCCAACACCCAGTTCCCAAGTGTCCCGCTTGTCCCCCATCTCCCTTGATATAGAGAGTAAAATTTGATAGAGTTGCCAAGTAACTCTATCTTAGTGATCTAAGATAGAAACCCAGTCCAACTCAAAAAGCTATTGCTTTGGTGTTAGATAATTCACGCTGGTGAGATTGAGGAGATGAAAACAATGAAATCTAAACTGCTTGGTGGGTTATGCGCCCTAATCGCAGTAGGTTCACAATTACCTGCTGTGGCTCAAAATCCGATTGGGGTACCTGTGGTTCCCTCTGACTTTGACTATAAATATCAACCCAAAGACCCTGATACTGGACGGGTTGAGCCCCCCATCTATGAAACTTTACCCGATTTAGCGTTACCGGATAGAACCTTACCTGCGGCATTCAAATATCCGATTATCTATGAATTAGGGGTTGATAAAAGCATTACCAGTGACGCGGTGATTACCGATACGGTGTTTATCCCTAATTTACCTCCCATCCCCAATGGTATTACCTTAGATGATGTTCCCCGGATTCGGGCTGAATATACCCGCAAAGTCGAAGAATGGGGAGAAGCGATTCAAGGATGTCTGGGTTTAAGTCCTTTACTGATCAAAACTGATACAGGCAACCCGATTTTAATTCAACAACAACCTGCTGGAACAATTGTTCTCAACGCCAATAATATTGCTGTTTGCCCCAAATAAGCTGATTTAACCCTCCTTATTTTTTTCACCTTCCTGTTAATTACGGGGAGGTGATTTTATATCTAAGAAAATGCCACAATAACAGTAGGGCAATAGGGTAAAACCATGACAGAACTCGAACAAGTGGCAGAAGCCCTAGACCGTCAGGACTACCGCCAAGCCGCAAAACTCTTAAAGCAACTGCAACAGCAAGCACCCCAAAATCCTTGGGTACAGTTGTATGCTGGGCGTTGGTATGAAGGCACCGATAAACTGGAAACCGCAGAAAAAGTCTATCGAAAATTATTAAAAGATGCCACTAACCCTAAAATAGTAGCCCAGGCGCGTCAGGGATTACAACGAATTGAAACCCTTGAACAAAATCGACGCCAACAGGCCATTGTTAACGCAAAAACTGATCCGAGTAATACCGAACCCGGTGTTTTAATTTTAGAACCTTTGGCGTCCGAACACAAGCAAAATGCCGCTAAAACCCTGGCGCGAATGTTAAAAACCGATCCCTATACCGCCCGAATGCAGCTACAAAGTCGGGGTTGGCGACTGTATAAAACAGGGGAAATGGGAGAATTAAAAGTTTATGGTCAAGAAATGTTAGAGGCGGGAATTCCTGTGTTTTGGGTGGCATTAACAGACATTCAAAATCTTCATGTATTCCGAGTTCAATCTATTCAATCTTTATCGCCCCAACCGACCATTATTTGTCAAAATGAACAGGATCAATTAGGTTCTCTAACGTTTAGTTGGCAAGAAGTTAGTCAACGGGTTGAAGGATTATTACCCTTATTTATAGAAATGTTTGATTATGATCCACGTCGTCGGAAATCAGATCGATTTCGGCATAAAGAAATGACTCAAGATTATGCTCAAATTTTGGATTTACATTTACCGAAACGACGTTGCATTTTAAGATTTTGTGATCACAGTTATAATTTTCAAGACGGAATAGATTTTAGTCAATTTTCCCAGGAAACTCAAGACCTTCCCCAAAGCCAAAACACTACTCGCATTAACTGGAATTTGTTAACCGAACAGTTAAATCAAGCTTTAACCCAGACTCAACTGTGGTCAGAATTTACGCCTTTTGCAGAAACCACCTTAGATTATACTCAACTTCTAGGCCGTCTTATCCCTTATATTGATGTACCTCGTAAATCAGAAAGTCTTTGGGATAATGCGTTTCATCTTTATAGTGGTTTAGTGTTTTTTAAACAATTATAGAAACCGGGTTTCTTGAAGAAAGCCGGTTTCTGAGGATGGTTGTTATTGAGTTTTTAACCCTTAATTAAAGTTGAGCATTAACATCATTAGAATGGGTTGTATCCCTGAAATCCCGACGTCCACCACCTCGGTCGGGTTCATAGGGGCCATTGAGTTGGGTACGGGCGGAAAGTAATTGTTGATCAGTTAGAATATCTGATAATTGATGGGCGCTCGGATTAACTGCTAAAGCGTTAGTTGTCAGACCAATCAATAAAGAAACTGATAAAACTAAAGATGTATAGGTTTGCATAATAGAGTGTCCGTTTAAGTCTATCCACTTCTGTATACAAACCCTTAGTCTTTAGATCAGGATTAATCGGAAAACGTTTTTGATCCCTCTTGATTTTATCCGGGTATTAACCCTTTTTTAACGGGTGTAAAAGTTAGAAAACAGTCTGATCAATAAACTGACATCAATTAACTTTCAGAAAACCGCTTTTAAGGGTTTTGAATGGAATTTAAGGTTTCTACAATTAACCAATTTCCTGAAAGATTAAATCGTCCGTAAATTTTTAGGGTTGAGGGACTAATAAGGTTTTGTAATTGTTCGTTAATTTCTGGGTGTAACGTGACTAATTTTGCCGTTTGACCTGTAAATTTTCCTTGAGTTAGGGTAAAGGTATAATCTTGATCCTGTTGACGCTGAAAAACACCTGAAAAAGGCTGACTATTCGGGGAAGGATAGGAAGAAATTCCAGATGCGGGACAATTAGCATCAATCGGATATAATTCCGGGTGATCTAAATAATAATATTGCCACTTTAACCAATCAGGATGATCGGGAGTTAAATTAAATAAAGGAATCACCGCTTGCGGAGCAATTTTATCAGTTAATAAGGCATTTTGTAACGTTCTAACCGATAATTCATGGGGTTTTATTCCTTGTTCAATACATAACGCTGCTGCCATTCCGGCAGCTTGTCCTATTCCTAATACCACAGGTTGTAAACGAGTCGCACCGTTAGCAATATGGGAAACAGAAATATTTTTTTCACAGACAAATAAATCATCAAGACTAATAGGAATTAACGCTCGATAGGGAATAGTAAAAGGAGTTCCTGTCCAACGTCCTCCCCAACGTAGACTTTTAGGTTTTACAAGCCATTCAAAAGTGGTATAATGGTGATCATTCGCATAATTTCCAATAGCGATCGCTTCACATTCTCCCCTTTCATTGATGGGTAATAAAGCCGTATAACCCTTGTCAGTCGGTAAAATATCCTGTTCTCGAATGGTAGTTAATCCTTGAACTCGACGACTTTCTCGATAATAAGGATGTAAGGCAAAAGCGGATAAAATAGCGGGATCTATATTAAAATTAGGTCGATTTTCTAGGGGGAAAGTTCCCATTGCTAACCCATAATGTCCTCCGAGTTGTTGTTGAATAAACCGAGCAAAACTTAAACTATGCCAAAAACTTTCTTGCCAAAATTGTAACCGTTCAGCTTCGGAACCGATTAAACGATCTAATTTTTGATCATAATCATTTCCGTGAATCGGCCAATTAATCATAAATTGTTCACCGGGAAGTTTCCCATAGTTGAGAAACGATTCTGCACCGTAATTTTTCCAAGCATTTGTAAATAATTCTGGAGTCTCAATTGGAGGTGCTGGAATTTCTGGGGCGATTTGATTTTCTCCAAAATCCTGCATCATAAACACCCAGGTAGGAGCTTGAATAGGGGTATTTTTGATGACGGGGAATTCTCCTAGGGGAGCGCTGGGTTCTTGCCATTGAGTTTGTAATTCCCATCCCCAACGATAGGGAATTTCAGCAAGTTCTAAAAGGTCACCTAATTCTGTTGCATCTAAGATGATTTTTGCTTCTATGATATAAGATTGAAATCGAACTTTTTTAATAGAATTTTCTTGTTTAACAACTTCTAAAGGGTATTGTCCTGAAATCCATAATAAATTAGGTTCTGCTTTCACCCAGTCTGCAAAAATATTCGCTCCAATTTGGGGATGATAGGTAAAGAAACTCACCCAAGCATAATCTAAACCTCCGGGTTGACGCTGGTTTAATTCTCGGAGAAATGCCCCCCAAATTCCGGTTTGAAATGCTACTAATTCATTACCATCCGGTGCTGGAACTCCCCCAGATGTTAACATTCCTCCTAACATTGACCATTGACTGACTAAAATCGTCTTCGCCCCACGACGAGCGGCTTGTAATGCTGCCGCAGTTCCCCCTGTTCCTCCCCCAACCACTAAAACATCCGCTTGTAATTGATTCATGAGAAGTTTTTTAACAAAAACAACGATAAAAATTATCGGTTAAAATCAGGTTTAGTGTCAGGGTGATTTGTTAATTCTTGTAGTCAGCCCTTCAGGGCTTAAAACAAAACACGGTAAGAAAAAAGCCCTGAAGGGCTTACTACGGATGGGGAAAAAGCCCTGAAGGGCTTACTACGCATGATATTTGGATTCAATGGCAAAAATTTTATTTTCAAAACCTAAATTAACCCTATGGGGGTTTTTCGTGACCGTTGCGGTCATCGTTGGACATTCATCAATAACCCAGGCTCAATCGCCCTTGTCTCAACCGATACAGGTTCCTCCATCAACCGGAAATTTCCCCGTTGAAGATAGCCAAGGTTATACATTAGGGCCAGGAGATTTGCTCCAACTGGATATTTTTAATGTTCCTGAATATAGTGGTAATAATGGTCAGCATCAAGTTGGAATTGATGGTTCTGTAAATTTACCTTTAATTGGGAATTTGGTGGTGAAAGGACTCACCTTAGACCAAGTAACGGCTATTGTTCAACAACGCTATGGGGAATATTTACAACGACCTTTATTAACAGTGCAATTACTCGCGGCTCGTCCTCTACAAATTGCTGTGACTGGAGAGGTTCAACGTCCGGGGTCTTATCTGTTGTCTGCGAGTACAGACGGGCCCTGGCGCGTCTCTACGAATACTCCAGAGGTGCAGAAGATGGGGGGGCGTTTACCGACGATTACCCGTGTTTTGCAAATGGCGGGGGGAATTACCCCCTCGGCGGATGTTCGACAAGTTAAAATTCGCCGTTCTCTGGGAAATGGGGGGGAAAAAATTCTGAATTTGGATTTGTGGGAATTGGTACAAACGGGGGATTTACGCCAGGATATTACCTTGCGCGATGGTGACACGATTTATATTCCCACCGCCACAGAACACAACGCGCTGGAATCTTCCCAATTAGTTACGGCTAATTTTGCTAGTAATACGAATCAACCGATTAATGTAGCTGTTGTTGGGGCTGTTAATCGTCCGGGAACCCATACCTTAAGGGCTGAACTCATTCCCCAAGTTTCCCCAGAACCAGGTCAATTAACTGAAGGTGTTGTTTCAACGGCCAGTGGGGGAATATTAACCGTAACACAAGCTCTGAAAGTGGCGGGGGGAATTACGTCTCAAGCGGATATCCGCAATATTCAGGTACGACGGCTGACCCGGACGGGAACAGAACAACACATTCAGGTTGACCTGTGGAAACTTTTACAGGAAGGAGATGTCACTCAAGATGCGATGTTACAACAGGGAGATACAATTATTGTGTCCACGGCGACAACGGCTGAAACGGAAGAAAATGCAGAAGTAGCCGCAGCGAGTTTTTCTCCTGATACGCTAAAAATTAGTATTGTGGGTGAAGTGGTCTCTCCAGGGGCGAAAAGTGTTGCTCCCAATACATCCCTCAATCAAGCGCTGGTGGAGGCGGGAGGATTTAATGAATCTCGTGCTAATAAGAAAGAGGTGGAGTTAATTCGCTTACATCCAAATGGGACGGTTTCTCGACGGCCCATTCCGATTAATTTATCGGCGGAAGTCAACGAAGAAACGAATCCTAAGTTGAGAAATAATGATGTTATTGTTGTCGGTCGGTCGGGGGGTGCTTCTTTCCGAGATGGTTTAGGAACAGTGTTAAATTCCTTAAGTCCGATTAACAATTTCTTGGGATTATTTCGGTTTGTTAATATTTTTTAATAGGAGAGGGAACAGGGAATTACGAATTACGAATTACGAATTACGAATTACAAAACTTAAATTGTTAAAATTACCCCCAAAATTAAGATGAAAACTAGGAAATTATCTCGGTTATCTGCTGCTCATCCTCAAAAACCGCTCTATTCTGTAGAAAGAATTCCGTCCGGGAGTCCTTTATATTATGATGCGGATTTATATCCTCTCGAATATAATCAAGGAGAAAAATCTAATTTTTTGCAGGTTTTATGGAAACGAGCCATTGTTGTTTTAGGAGTGACAACAGCCGTTACTGCGGGCGTTTATCTGTGGACAATTAATCAAACGCCTGAATATAAAGGGTCGTTTCAAATTTTAGTTGAATCTCCGCCTCAATCTTCTCAGGTAGAGGGGAAGGCAGATTTAGATTATTATTCCCAAATCGAAATTTTACAAAGTCCTAAATTAATGTCAGGAATTCTGAAAGCGATTCAAACCCGCTATCCTGAAGTAACTTATGATTCTCTGTTTAATAAAACAACTGGACAAACCTTTTGGAAACGGGATATTCTCTCGATTAAACCGTTAAAAGAAACTCGAATTGTAGAGGTAAGTTATCAAGATGCTGAACCTCAGAAAGTGCAATTTGTTTTAGAAAAACTTGCTGAGGGTTATTTAAAATATAGTATTCCTGAAGATAAAAAGGCTCAAGAGCGGGAACAACAATTCAAGTTAATTCAACAGCAAATTACCCCATTAGAGAAAAAAATCCCGCAACTTCAGCAAGAAATTCAAAAACTACAACAACAATATAACTTTATTGACCCCCAACTTCAAACTCAATATTTAGCTCAACAAAATAGTCAAATACAATCCCAAAAGTTAGAAACTCAAGCTCAACTTCAGCAGCAAGAATCTCAATATCAAACCTTACAACAACAATTAGGATTAAAACCCGAAGAAGCATTACTCGCATCCGCCTTAAGTCAATCTCCCCAATATCAAGGCTTATTGCAAGAGTTATTACAATTAGAGACAAAAATTGCGATTGAATCTGCTCGTTTTAAAGGAAATGCTCCTCAAATTCAAGTATTATTAGATCAGCGATCGCAATTATTACCCTTATTAGAACAGGAAGCAAAACGGATTTTAGGAAAAAATTCTGATCAGGTTGATCCTAATATTATCCGGTTTCAAGATTCTATTAGAATGGATCTTATTCAGCAGTTAGTGATGACGGCTAATAATATTGAGATGTTGAAGGTTAGAAATGAAGTTTTAGAAAAAGCGGCTCAAGAATTTAACCAATATTCTCAAGTGTTTCCAGTGGTTTTTAGTCGTTATAACAGTTTACAACAACAGTTGAAAACCACGAATACTCAACTAACAGAACTCACCAATAAACGCCAAGCCATGCAATTAGAAGTCGTTCCTAAAACGCAACCCGAACCTTGGGAACTGATTGCACCCCCTCGCATTCCTAGCCAAACCAATGGGGAATTAATGGCCGTTTCTCCCTATGTTCCTTTTAATTTAGCATTAGGAGGATTAGTGGGATTATTCTTAGGAGCAATTACGGCTCAAATTCTGGAACGATTCAATAATGTCTATCGCACGACCCATGAAGTTACTGATAGTATTGGTTTACCTTTATTAGGGGTAATTCCTGCTAGTAATGAAGCATTAATGCTTCCGGGTTCTATTGCTCCCAATATCGATATTTCTAATATCAGCTATCCCGCTTGTAGCCCATTCCAAGAGGCATTCCGAGCTTTAAATACAAATTTACGCCTACTTAATCCTGAAGGGACTGTGCGTTCCTGTGTGATTACATCTGCAACTCCATCCGATGGAAAATCCACCATTGCCATGAATTTAGCACAAGGAGCAGCAGCAATGGGTCAACGGGTTTTGTTAGTTGATGCTGATTTACGTTGTCCTCGGATTCATACCATGTTAGAGCTTTTAAATCAACAAGGTTTAACTAATATTATTACAGAAAAACTAGAGTTTAAAACCGTGATTAAACAGGCTCCTAACGAGGATAATTTATATGTCTTAACCGCCGGAGACTTTTATTCTGATCCGACTCGGTTATTATCCTCAAAACAAATGCAAGAGTTAATGAAGCAATTGCAGGAATCTTTTGATTTAATTATTTACGATACCGCCCCAATTTTAGGGTTAGCTGATGCTAATTTATTAGCGCCTCATACCGATGGGTTAATGATGGTTGTAGGTTTAGGAAAAACTGACCGAGAAGCCTTTAGTTTAGCGTTGAGGGAAATTAACACCGCCGGGGTTCCTGTATTAGGAATGGTGGCGAATGGAGATAAACAAGAAACCCATTATTATCGAGATTATTAAATTTATTGTCGAACTTCGGTCATGGAATATTTTTCTTGAACCATCGGAATGTTCAATCTCAATAAATTTAGTTGAATTAGGGCTTGATTTAGCCTAGAAGGATAAAGATTTCAGGTTTTCAGCTTATTAATTCTCTGTTTAAACTTTAATCAAAACCAATAAAACGAACTCAACTTCTGAGTTTTGAAAATGATAAGATATAATAACTTTTAAGTTTTTTCATCTATCTTTAGATAGAATTATTCTATCTAGTCTCCCCTTTACCCAAACCTGAGCCCGTGAACAACAAATACACCCAAGTCAAAGAAGTTCTCAGTCTGTGTTTACCTGCTGAAAATGTTGTCTCCTTATTGGAGCAAGTTCATCTTCAATTGGATGCCGATCCTGATACCGTGCTCGAAGTTGTAACAACAATTCGAGATTTTTCCCAGCGTCAGGGTTGTTCCTTTGGAACCGCTTTTTCCCTGTTTCGGCAGTGTCGTAACTTAAGGGATTGGCAACGATTAAAAAACTTATAATCTTATATCAGATAAGAGCATTTTTTTACTCAATTGCCAACTCTGCATGACTTCTCTTTAACTCCAGAGGTCAGAATTTTTTACAATTTCTATTAGCTTTTATTAACCCCTAACCCCACCCAAGTCTATCCCCAAGGGGAATAATTGAGGTGGGGTTTCTGTTAACGTCTTAAGCTTAGGTGGTACTCGGAAGATCGGTTGGGTTAGGGTCGGAAGAACTGGGAACGTAAGACTCAGCCGAACTGGAAGCTACACCACCAGCACCATTGGGGTTCTTTCCTTCGGCGGCATTTTTGGCTTCTTCTTGGGTAATGGTAGGATTACTATTAATAGCAGCGGCTCTCGCGCCTGGATTTTGGGCGACTTCTTCGGGTAAAGTTTCCGAATTTTCAGTTTGATTTTGACTCATCATTTCTCCTAATTTTAGATCAAATTTTTAGTATCTTTTTACTAAGATAATCATTTAAAATCAATCATCCTTCTTCCAAAAGATGTAAATTTTTTTCTATTTTTTACCCCAGGGACTAGGAAAAATCAACATCTATTGATACACTGAACAACGTGATCAATACAGGGGGGTTTCTGATGTCTACTTATGATGTGATCATCATTGGTGCAGGTCATAATGGGTTGGTTTGTGCCGCTTATCTTCTCAAAGCTGGGTATAGCGTTTTACTATTAGAAAAACGTCCCGTTCCAGGGGGGGCTGCTACGACAGAAGAAGTCATTCCCGAAGATGCACCCGGATTTAAGTTTAACCTCTGTGCTATTGATCATGAATTTATCCATCTTGGCCCCGTTGTAGAAGAATTAGAATTAACAAAATATGGCTTAGAGTATTTATATTGTGACCCCGTTGTGTTTTGTCCTCATCCCGATGGACGGTATTTTTTAGCTCATCGTTCTGTTGAAAAAACCTGTGCAGAAATTGCTCGATATAGTGAACGAGATGCCCGCAAATATAAAGAATTTGTTGAATATTGGCAACGCTTAATGAATGCCGTTAGCCCTTTATTTAATGCGCCTCCGACTTCAATTATTGACATTGCCAAAAACTTTGACCGAGAGACATTTATTGATTTATTAGCAGTTTTGGGAGGAAAAGATAAAATCTTAGATTTTGTCAGAACGATGTTAATTAGTCCAGAGGATTTAGTTAATGAATGGTTTGATACGGAAATTGTTAAAGCTCCTTTAGCAAGATTAGCATCAGAAATTGGTGCTCCTCCCTCTCAAAAAGGCATTTCTGTCGGCGCAAGTATGTTAGCAATGCGTCATCATCCGGGAATGTCTCGACCTCGCGGGGGTACAGGTGCATTAACTCAAGCCTTAGTGAATTTAGTTAAACATTTAGGGGGGGTTATTTTAACAGATACTCCTGTTCAAAAATTATTAATTGATAACGGTCGCGCTGTTGGGGTTAGAGTTTCAAACCAGCAAGAATATCGTGCCCAACGGGGAGTGATTTCTAATATTGATGCGCGACGGTTATTTTTACAGTGTTTAGATGCGGCAGATGTGGATGCGGCTGATCCTAATTTACGAGAACGGTTAGACCGTAAAATGATTAATAATAATGAAACGATTCTCAAAATTGATTGTGCATTATCTGAACCTTTACGGTTTGAAGCCTATAATCATCAAGATAGTTATTTAATTGGATCAGTTTTAATTGCAGATTCTGTTAATCATGTTGAAAAAGCCCATAATTTATGTACTGTTGGGGAAATTCCTGATCAAGATCCTTCTGTTTATTTAGTCGTACCAACAATCTTAGATCCCTCTATGGCTCCTGAAGGAAAACATACCTTATGGATTGAATTTTTTGCCCCCTATCAAATAGCAGGAGCCGAAGGAACGGGGTTAAATGGAACCGGATGGACGGATGAGTTAAAATATAAAGTCGCTGATCGAGTGCTGGATAAAATTGCTGAATATTCTCCTAATCTCAAACCTTCAATTTTAGCACGTCGGGTAGAAAGTCCGGCGGAATTGGGAGAACGGTTAGGGTCTTATAAAGGCAATTGTTATCATATTGATATGACCTTAGATCAAATGATTTTTTTCCGTCCCCTCCCTGAATTAGCGAATTATACCACCCCCATTCAAGGTTTATTTTTAACGGGTGCAGGCACTCATCCAGGGGGATCAATTTCAGGAATGCCGGGTCGCAATTGCGCTCGTGTATTTCTTCAAGCTCAAAAACCCCTGAATCAAGTTTTAAAACAGACTCAAAATTCCTTCAAGTCGATTTGGCAGTCCCTAGGACAAGGTTAATCATGGAGATCTATTAAGGTAGTATTTAATTCAGTATTTTTTTAGTTGAACGTTAATCCTTGACACAGACTCAATTCCAGAATCGCGATTAAATTTGAGTTTCAGGGATTTTGTTACAAAAATAAGTGATCGCTTATTTTTGTAACTTCAAGTCATTTTTTATACCTTTTAAGAGTATAAATACTGGTAAATTATTAATAATCTCATTCATAAAATGGCTTGTGTTCCTGATCAGAATTTTTCTGTTGGTAATAACATCAGTCTGAGTCTCTTGGTGGATAAAAATTAAAGAATTACCCAGTATCCACTTTGAGTTATAACAGAAGTATAGTTATAAACGCTTAATCATAAATCCCATGAAGCCAACAAAACATAGTCCGACCTCTATTTTAATGAGCTCTCGTGAATTATTAGATCGTTATGCAACAGGAAAACGGGGTTTTATTGGGGTGAATTTGCAGGGTGCTGATTTAAGAGGAGCCGTATTAAAAAGTATTTTGCTTTGGCAAAGTAATTTAAAATCGGCGAATTTAAGTGGCGCTGATTTAAGCAATTCTCATTTATTTGCTAACTTAATTGAAACCAATTTAAGTGGTGCTGATTTGTCGAGCGCTAAATTAATTTATGCCGACCTCAGAAAGGCAGATTTAACCTGTGCTAAATTATTTAAAACCAATTTGAAAGGCGCCGATTTAAGAGGGGCTGATTTAAGAGGAGCTAAATTAATTTATACAGATCTCGAAGATGCTAATTTAATAGGAGCTAATTTAAGGGGGGTAATTTTATTTGCGGTTAATTTGAATCAAGCTAATTTAGCTGGAACTGATTTAAGTCAAACTACATTTATTAAAACTGAGACTACATCTGCTATTTTATCAGATCCAGAAGCCAACTGAAAACAAAATATCTGAATCTTAAAACAGTCAGTTTTTGTAATAGCTTGATTCTGAAGACTAGGGGCATTTATCAAAACGGGATTTTAAGCCTAAAATTTTTAAATTTAAAATAGTTTCTAGGGTTAATTGTTGATCGGTTTTAAGGTTGGTTTGGGAATTGCGATCGCTTAAATAATCCAGATGTTTATGTTCTCCAGTCGAAACACTGAATAAGCGATTTTCTTGTTTTGCTTTTGTAAAAACTGTGGTATAATCACCTCGATTGAGTAATAATATTTCACCTAATTTTGCCCAATAATCTTGATTTCCCACAAGATGAAACAACTGATCCATATCATTTAATCCTGGAGATAACCCAAACACGCCTCCGTAAGAAATAATAATCAATTTAGAGGAAAGATATTGTTTTAAATAAGGGAGGGAAGCCAACGCCATTCCTGTCCCTGTACTTCCGCATAAAAAGATCAGTTGACTAGGAGTAGATTTTGGTAAACCCAGGCGGTTTAATACACAGTGTGCAATATCTTTTCCATAAGAATTTGTTAATCCTAAAATTAAAATCGTTTGCCAAAAGTTGTGTAAAGACATCACCCATAAAGGTAGGGGTTGAAGGTGTAAAAACTTCCAAAATTGGGATAAAATTAAGGTTTTATCGGTTAATGATTGCCAAGGAAAGGGTTCTGCAATAATTTGATCAATTTGATAACTTTGAGTAATTTTATGAATAAAATTGATTTGTTCTGGGTCTAAATTTTCTTGGGTATAGTCACTAATTCCAGTAATAAAAACTAACGCAGTTTGCCAAGGTTTGCTGGGTATTTGGGTTTGTTGAGATTGTTGATGCCAGGTATACCACCATAGTATAGTTTCTATTCCGGTGAAAAATAGAATGAATGCGATCGCACTGAATATAATGTCTATAACTAATATCATTGCTTTAAACAGAATCTCGACGTTGAATAAATTCAAACCCTCCCTCTTCGGTTAATTGCATAATATGTCCTCTCCAGTTAATAGTTCGGGGTAAAAACAGGGAAATAATAATATGAAGGGGTAGTAAAATTTGCACAAGAATTAAGACGATAATATGGGTCTTGGGTGTTGCATTCCGCAGATAATTTTGATTAAAGTTGCTTAATAGGGCATAATTTAAACTCAAGTAAATCAGTCCATAAATTAACCCATAAACGGAAGGAAAGAATAGAGTATAAAGGAAGACGAAAAGGGGAAACAAAGTCGGCAAAAATGCCATTAAATAAAAGACAATTAATTCTTGAACAGAAGAGGATTTTAAAATTGAGGCTTGAGGAAAAATAAACCAGCGTGTGATCAAGTTAAAATAGTGGGTAGAATCTTGAATTTGGGTACTAATTCCATGACAAACGGGAGTTTGGGCGAGTTGATAACCCTGTTGGCGGAAGTGTTGGGCGATCGCATAATCATCTACAATAAATTTATCTAAAGTTGCAAATCCATTAACTTTTTCTAACACCTCTCGTTTGATTACAAAAAACATTCCATTAATTGTAAAAGGATTAATAATATAAGTATAGGGAATATAGGTAAGTAAGTTATTTCCATTCACAACACTGGACACTAAGGTTGACCAAAAATTAGAAAAATTGACATAATAAGGTAAACCAAAAGCAACACCAATCTCCGGTTTTTCTAAATAGGGGAGACACTGATCAAAGGCTTGATTGGGTAACATGGTATCATCGTCTAAAACCGCAATAATATTACCCGTTGCTTCCTTCAGTCCAGCAATCAGTTTAAACATTTTGGGACTAATTTGATTGGGGGATGGCGGTAGAGAAATTAATTTAACCTTAACATCGGGATAGGTTTCTATGAGTTGATGACATCCTACCTCTGCAACTGAATCATTTTGATCAATTAACCAAATAAATTCTAGTTCATAGGATGTTTTTAAAGCTAAATTATGACTCAGACAGTCCCATAACGTCGGATCACCGCTTAAAATAGGTTGCAAAATGGAAATATTATAGGATTCCAGTGGAAGGACAGATTCAGATTCAAGTTGAGCTTTTTGGAAAAATTGTTGAATTAAAATCCATTTGATCACCCGTTCTGCTAATGCAATTAGCGCTATAATTAAAATCAGAACATTCATTATTAGTCCTCATTAAGTTAGTGCTTTAATATTCTAAAACCATCCCCCCAACGGAAAATCCGGCGGAGGTTCCTAAGAGCAAAATGCGATCGCCTCGATGAATTTTATCCTGTTGAATGGCTTCATGGAGGGTCATCGGAATCGAAGCGGCGATGGTATTTCCGTGATTGTGAGCAATAACCATCCATTTTTCTTCAGGAATATTTAATCCTTTACGAATTAAACCCATTGCCATTAAACTTGCTTGATGGGGAATAACAAAATCAATCTCTTCTAAGGTTAACCCCGCAGGTTGTAACAATCGTTCCAAAAATCCGGGTAAAATTTGAGAAGCTAAACGGTAAATTGCCCGACCTTGCATTTTAAATAAAAATCGATCCAGATTGTCCGAATATTCACGGGGATGATAACGATTTCCTCCGGCTAAACATTGGGATAATTCTGCACCTTCACTATAGGTTTCTTGGCGAGAACAGATAATTTTTGAACCCTCTTGGGGATCAGTTTTACTAATAATTGCAGCAGCGGCTCCATCTCCAAATAAGGTACTGGTTTCTCGATTGTTCCAATCAACAGCTAGGGCAATTTCTGAAGCCACTAATAGCACCCGTGAATAGCGTCCTGCATCTACTAAATAAGAGAGGGTATCTAACCCAACAACAAAGCTTAAACAAGTTGAATTAATATCAAAAGTTGCAATTCCTGAAGACTCTCCTCCCAGTTGTTTTTGGACTAAAGCAGCAGTACAAGGAATAGACTGTTCAGGAACACTACTGGTACAAACAATACAATCAATATCATTTAAGGATAATCCCGCCGTTTCTAAGGCTTTTTTAGCTGCCATTGCTCCCATTTGAGAAGCGGTTTCATCTTGAACAAAGTGACGAACTTTGACCCCAGATTTCTTTTCAATCCAAGCGGCTTCAATTCCCAATTTTTCCCCTAATTGTTCAGCAGTAACTTGATTTTTAGGTAAGTATTTTCCCGTTGCTAAGAGTTTCACTTGTCTAACTTGGGCTAAGTGATGAGCAGATGGGGAAGTTCCTAGGGTTTTTGTCCTTAAATGGGGAGAATTATTCAGATGGCTATGACTAATCACCATATTATTCTGGACTTTGCTAATATTCCCAAAGCTTATCATTGTTTTTTTGAAGTTGAGAACAATTTAAAGATTAAATTTAGATTCTTTAGGTGTGTTCCTTTTGAGTTTTGATAGCAGACCCAAAAAGTTGAATTCCGATGCCAAAGTTGAGCTTGAGGACAAGATCAAATCTCAGGGAATTTTCGGGTCTAAACTGTCTGATCTCCGCCCTTAAAAAGGGGGAAATCCTCTTCACTTTTAACTTAGACCCCCCTATCCGATTACAAACGGCTGTTGTCGGGATGCCCGTCGTCGGTTTCCGGATCAGAAAGACTGTTCTGCCCACTAGAGCTAAAATTACTCCAGGTGCTATCGTCAGAGATGAAAAGCGGATTCCATCTGAATCGCTGTTTTCCAACTGGGGAGCATAAAAACTTAAAATTCTGGAATTAGCTCATAAAACCGAGAAGATATGCTAAACTTAAAATTTAGAGTTCTTGAGTTTTTGGGCAAATTGCTCAATGCAGAATAGAGCTATTTTCAAGGGTTGGCAGGATAGTTAGGAAGACAACTCAAAGTTGTTCTAGCTTGATTTTCCTTGTCCGACGATCACCCCAGATTGATCCTTTATTGCTCTTGTCAATCGATAGAAACTGACTCGGATTGACAAGAGCAGAATTTAGTATCAAGCTGGCATTCAATCTTGAAATTTATTAGGTTAAATTGGATATGGTACCCAGAGAATTTTTAAAGACTGTAGCCACGAGAGTGGGAATTTCCGACAATGAACTCGAAGTCATGGCACGAGCAATCCAAGGCGAACCCATGACCACAATTTCTAAGCATTTAGGGGTTCGCAAGGACGCTTTGCAGAAACGTTTAGGAGAAGTGTATAGGAAATTAAACATTACCGGGGCTGGCCCAGGAAAGTTGGCCAAACTTCAGCAACGGTTATTAGCCGAATATCAATCGGAAGGAAATCAACTGGGCGGACAAAACGGCCAATCCGGTCGCAAAAAACGCTTACTGGGAGGAGTTGATGGTCAAGGTTTCAGTAGTAATGTTCAAATTGATTGGGGAAGCGCGCCTCGATTAGGAGCCTTTTATGGCCGTTCAGAAGCCTTAGCCACCTTAAAACAAGGTTTAGTGACAGAACGCGCTCCTCTGATGATGGTGGAAGGGATTGGAGGAATTGGAAAAACTGCATTAGGGGTGAAATTAGTCCAAGAAATTGCCCCGGACTTTGACCAAGTAATTTGGCGATCGCTTCGAGATAAACCTTCTCCCAGCGAATTTATTGCTGCTACTTTTCCGGCCACCTCGAAACCGCCCTCAGATTGGGATGATTCAGAACAAATTGCTGAATTCATCAAAACCCTATCCAATTCTCGATATTTACTGATTATCGATGAAGTGGAATATATTTCACAACTGGGAAGTAAAGATGCCGCTTTCAAAAGTTATGAAGTCCTCCTGCAACAATTGAGTGAATCTTCCCATCGCAGTAGCGTGTTATTAATGGGTTGGGAAATTCCCCCCTCCTGGCAAAAATTTGCCTCTAAACCGTCTATTCAGTTAACAGGCTTATCTGAACAAGACTCTCAACAAATGTTACTTTCCGGTCAGGAAAGCCTCTATTTGGATGGAAAATACCTGTCGGAGTTAGTGCATTTATGTGGAGGTAATCCCTTAATCTTAAAATTATGGTCGGCTAAAATCCCCGATTTAACCATCGGAAATCTCACCAAATTAATCAAGCAAAATACCTTAGTGATTGAAGAATTGGTTCGTCAACATCTACGAGCCGATCAAGAATTGTCAGAGCTTGAAATTCGTTTAGTTTGTTGGTTAGCTGTCAATCCCAAACCAGCCACCTTAAGTGAGTTGGCAACGGATTTGATCCTCTCGGAAACCGGAACGGAAGTTCAAATTTCCTTGGATTTCTTAATCGAGCGATCGCTCTTAGAAACCGTCCGATCGTCACAACCCATCGGTTACACCATTAACAGCAATTTCAAAAAAGAAATCTGGTATCAATTAATGGGTAAATCCTTCAATGAACTGGGTTATAAACACTATTTAGAAGGAGAATTCCAATCCGCTAAAACTGACTTATTACAAGCCGTTCGTTATCATCCCGCCTTAAGCGCAGGTCATTATAACCTAGGGTCTACTTACGAGAAACTAGAACAGTTTGAACCTGCGAAAAAACATTATCAAATTCTCGTTGATGTGGACAATAACCGAGCAGCACAAGCGGCTGTTAATAATTTAGCTCGGTTAGAAATTTTAGAAGGCAAAACCGGAGAAGCTATTGATAAATTAGAGAAAACCCTTGTTCAGGTTAAAGATAAAGGCGTTCGCTCTGCTTTACATAAAAATCTAGGTTGGGCTTATTTCTTGCAAAATAATCCTAAACAAGCTGAAGTTGAGTTACGTCAATCTTTAGAATTAAAAGAATCTAATGCCGTAGCTTACTATATTTTAGCTCAAGTTTTAGAAGCCCAAAACCGTCACAAACAAGCCCTAGCATTTTGGAAAACGGCTTTAGAACAGGACGAAACCGATCAACAATCTAACGGCGTTACCTGGCGTTTACCGGAATTACTCACCTGGCGCATGATGGCCCGTCAACGCTTACAATAAAAACGTTTAGAAACCAGAGGGGGATGTAGGATATTAACAG